>CAZPHZ010000074.1:0-11154 GCA_964586035.1 uncultured Saprospiraceae bacterium | reverse complement strand
ACCCTTTCGAGGTCGCTGAGCGGCTCTAAATCTCGCCGGCCGAACAGCTCGAGGTTGTCCTGAATGATGTTGTTGCAAAAAGAGTGAAAAGTAAAGATGTGTACCCCGTGGGCCTCCGGCCCGATGAGGGTGAGCAGCCGTTGTCGCATGGCCTTCACACCGGCATCGGTGAAGGTGAGGCAGAGGATGTTGTGCGGCTGGGCGTCGGTTTTCAATAAAATCTGCCCGATACGTGCTGCAAGGATATGGGTCTTTCCCGTGCCCGGACCTGCCACGACGAGCACGGGGCCTTCGATATGCTCCACCGCCTTCTTTTGCGCCTCGTTGAGCCGGGCAAATTCCCGAAGATAAGCATCGGTGTAATTCGATTTGTTTTTGGCTTCTGGCATGCTGATTAATCGATGGTAAGCGCTTAGTTTCCCATCATAAATGTTTAGCGCAAACGTGTCATAATTTTTCTAAAAATTCAATAATATCTATCCTTCCAAAGTGAAGTTTTTTATGGCGCTGGCTCTACCAGGTAGGTGTGTTAAGATAAATATGTTTGTTTGAATTTCTCAACATTCCTCCCTCCGAAGGGGAAGAAAAGTCAGGTTAATCTCAAACTTGACATTTCCTTAATCTCCCCAAACATAGGCTTTCTTTCGATGCAGTCTCTGCCGGGTTAGAAACGTTGAAAAATGAATCCTAAAATTCACAAAAATTTACCGGGAAGAAAATATTGAATTGCTTATCGTGAAAACACATCATGGTGGCAAATTAAAAAACCCTCCGAAATAATTTCCGGAGGGTTTTTTAAGACCAAAAATCAGCTTGAGTTATCAAGGCCTAGGGTCGCGCTTACTGACGCGCACTGTTTTCAGTACATTACCAGTATGGTCAACCATGCTCACCAGATAAATACCGTCGGGTAATTTAGAGATATCGTATCTGCCATTGAAAGTGGTGGAAAAAGTCTTCACTCTTTTGCCCAAAATATTCGAAACCCAAAGCTGGCTAACGACGCTGCCCCGGGTGAGAGAAATGAAATTAGCTGTGGGGTTCGGATATATCCGCATGCTGCTTTTATCCAACTCATTAACGGATGTGAGCGGGTCCACACAGACATTGAAAACCACGGTTTCCAGCACGGAATCAGGGTTGGCGGCATCGCTCAGGTATACATTTACCGTGGCACACCCTGCCACCTTACGCGGCAGCACGTGAAGGTCGAGCAGAGAGCCTTCATTCAATTGCAATGGAACCGGTACATTCGGCTGACCACCCGGAACGACGTTGGTATAGGTAGTGGTATTATAGCAGGCGTTTGTATCGCATATGCGGAATTCCCATTCCGGCGGAGCCGAAATGATTTCACGTTCCCAGCGAAGATTGATGAGTTGATCCGTTTTATTCGTGACGTGATTATGAGCAATTGGCTCCGACCAAAAATCGGTCAGGTCAGCCTGAAAGGTAGTTTCAAAAGGATTGGCTTCCACTTCGAGTTCCCATTGCGCCGAGGCGCAAAAACTGAAAGCAAGGAAAGTTGTAAGAAGTATAAGTTGTTTCATGT
The DNA here is from genome assembly GCA_964586035.1 of uncultured Saprospiraceae bacterium. Lineage (GTDB taxonomy): Bacteria > Bacteroidota > Bacteroidia > Chitinophagales > Saprospiraceae > UBA6168. The sequence continues at coordinate 9,602 of CAZPHZ010000074.1, read as the reverse complement.
CATTCTTGATGTTTGGATAGCTGCAAAGGTAGTTGAAAAAATTGTCCGGGGCTTGATAAACAGATGACAAATTGGACATAAAAGCCCGACGCGTCAAGTGCTTTATCAGTTTATTAACAGAAATATAGACAAATAGTATAAGAAAAAGCCGCACGGCATAGAATGCCATCCGGCTTTTTCTTTATTGGCATGCTGGCGTTTCTGCGCTTCGCGCTCATGGCTAAAACGCAAATACTCCAACTCCTCATTTCATTATTTAGAAACCATCAAACGCTTCACGTTTGCCTGCTCTCCAACGCTGATTTTCACGAAGTAAATACCATCCGGATAGCTGGCCAAATCGAGATTGTACTGACCACCTAAGGTGTTATTGACAGCAGTTGCATACATCACCTTCCCGGCAACATTCACCACATCTAACCTCATATCCACAGCTTTGCTGAATTGAACATCGAGGACAGAAAGTGTAGATGCGGGATTCGGAGTCAGCGAAATGCCTGTCAGAGTTTCGATTTCAGAAACGCCCGTCACAGCACCGACCGTCACGTCGAAGGTCTGCGTGCAACCGATTTTGTCGCTCACAGTCAAGCTGTAATCGCCGGATGGCACGTCAGTAAGGCCCGGGGTAGTTTCACCATTGCTCCACTCGTAAGAGTACGGTGGAAAACCCGGTGTGGTGCCCGGTTCCGTCACGGCGACAGTACCGTCTGTTGTGCCATTGGTGGTGGCGTCGGTCACATCTATAGTAAGGCCCAGATCAGCGGGGCAGATGACGTCAATAGGAACTGATTTTGCATTGAGGACTTCGCCGGAGGCATTGTCGAGCACCAAAACTATTGCGTGCATGTTGAAAGGATTCCAGCCTTTGGAGTCGAAATTAGGAATGCTGTAATCTTTGGTGACCATGTCACCAGCGTTCACGGCAGCGGGAATGCTTCCTGCTTCGCCGGCCCAGCCGTCGGAGAGTTGAACACCCACATGGTTGTACCACATTTCAGCGGCAGGTACGGGATCTCCAGCTGCATCCCAGTCGAGGCCAAAGCCGGGAATGGGGTCAGTGGGGGCACCGGCACCATTGTAATAGTTGGTCTGGGCGAAACCGTTACTGCTGCCGTGTATTCCGTCCTCTGTCAGGACGATATTCATGCGGTAGTCGAGGTTGTCCAACTGTGTGACAAACTCGGCAGTAGCAGTGGAAGTAAACATTCTGGATTCCACATCGAGTTGAGAGGTGATGTCCGACGCCACGGGTGCAATCTTCGCTAACGAAGAGGGCATAGCACTTTCCAGTTCAGAAGGATCAATGATTTCGTGACGGTCCACTATCACAGAAGGGTAGCCACTAAAGCCGGGGAAGTTGCCCACGCCGTTGTCGTAATCGGCAACTGTCATCGGGTCGCCATTGTGTACGGCGATGCCGACGAAGTCGTCTTCATAATTTTGGGTCATATAATCCATCCACTCGGTACCGCGGGGGCACCAGCCGCACCAGGTGCCGGTAGCTTCTTCGGCTACCATCTTTTTAGCCGGGATATAAGTGACTCCCGAGACGACCCCCTCCTGCTGGTTGTTGCCCGGGTTGCCATCTGCGGCATTGTTTGGATTATCAGCCCAGACTGTCAAATTATAAGTCACTGCCTGTGGCAACGGGAAAGTCGTGCTGTGGGTAAAATTGTAAGTGCCGAGGAAAGGGATGTCCATACCTGTAATCTGGTCAGTGTAAGTGCTGACGCCGTCACTCCATGAAATGTCGAACGAAGTCAGGTTGGCCACACCGTAATTTGTAACTTCCCCCTGAATGGTCACGTCGCTGCCGAACAGGGAAAAACGGGGAATATCCAGCCCCGTCACAGCTACGTCGTTGGTGGCTTGAACATAAACGGACACATTGTCGATGGCCCAGCCATAAAGCCAGCCTCCGGCATCGGAATAATGAAAAGCGAACCGCACGTCGGCATTACCGGCCCAGGCCGACACATCGATGATGTAATCGTTTTGCCAGTTGTCGCCATTGCCGGGCATGGTTTCCACCACCGTCCAGGTGGTGCCTCCATCGATTGATACATCCACGGAGGCCACTTCCTGGGCCCCCTGATAGGAACCGTCAGCATAAAACATGTCGAATTTCAAAACTGCCCCTGCGACGGAAGAAAGGTCAATGGCAGGCGTGATGAAATAATCGGCATTTTTATCGCAGTTGCAGCCGTCGTCGTTGGTAGCGGCGATATTGGAGCCATTATCGGGAATAGGAAAATAGGCGCTCGAAAGAGAGCCGGCGGTTCCGACATTCCAGCCACCATCGGTGGCAGTGGTTTGTTGGGTCCAGGTGGCAGGAGCGCCACCTTCAAAATCTTCATCCAACAGAACTTGCGCATTCAGTGTGCTCAATGTCAGAAGACAAAAGAGTAGGGTAAATAACTTTGTCATACAGATTATGATTTTAGATAAGTGAAATAGTTAGTTGTGAAAATAGTAAGTATCGTTTTAGTGAAAAACTAGCAAAATGAAATGAAGAAAGTGAGAACGTGGTTTGTCTTGATTGGGCTGAGAAATGGGTGATTTTATGTCCGATAATCACCTTCGATTGGCAAAGGACGGGAATAATTTCCTTTTTTTCTTCAAATTTACCTATTAGAATTTTGTCCGCAAATTGACCTACCCTTAATTTGTCGGCGTCCCGGTCCGGACAAACAGGGCATCGATTTGCCGCATAACGGTCTCCAATATTGCTATCTCAATACCGCTGACATCTTTCAAGAGGTCTCAACTTAAAAGCCCGGGCCTTGTTTCAACCGGGAAACAGAAAACAGAAAAAACCTGCTGATGAGAATCTCCGTTTTTCGAAAAGCACACTTCAACGCAGCTCACCGATTGCACAACCCCGGATGGTCCGATGAGGAAAACGACAAGGTCTTTGGCCTGTGCAACAACGCAAACTACCACGGCCACAATTACGAGATGGAGATGAAGGTCACCGGCGAAGTGGACCCGGAAACGGGCTACCTCATCGATATAAAAATTCTGAAAGAGCTCATCTTGGAGCAAATTGAAAATCGCTTCGACCACAAAAACCTGAATTTGGACACAGAAGAGTTCAAAAACCTCAATCCCACCGCCGAAAACATTTGCTTTGTAATCTGGCAAATCTTACGCACCCATTTGGACAAAAAATACGACCTCACCGTGCGGCTTTACGAAACACCGAGAAATTTTGTAGAATACCCGGCATAGTGAGACGTTTACAGGAGATGGTCCTCGCTGGATGGAAGTAACCACGGGAGCGGAGAAAGTAAAAATAAAGCCCTTCAACAAATATGTTGAAGGGCTTTTCGGAGGGAGGTCGGTAGCGGATTCGAACCGCTGTACGAGGTTTTGCAGACCTCTGCCTAACCACTCGGCCAACCGACCTTTTTTCACTTAGTAATTCATCAAAGTTATCAACCAATCAAATGGTCAAAAAGAACCATTTTTTAAAAAGGGACGCAAATATAAAGACTTCTAACTTTTGAAATCAACTTTGGTTGCATTTCACTTTAATTTTTTTTTCATTTTGAAAGAGCTGCATCACCGGAGCAACAATACCGTGCCGGTTTTGGTTTCCTCTCTCCCACTGGACTGCACCACTTTGATGCGGTACACATAAACGCCCTGCGGCAGCAGCTTTCCGTTTTTTTTGCCTCCCCATCCATCACCGGGCTTATTTGACACAAACAATTGTTCCCCGTAGCGATTGAAAACGAGCAGCTCGTAATCTGCCACGTCCTGAGGTACGATGAGGGGTTTGAATTCCTGATTGATGCCGGTGGGCGCAAAAGCGTTGGGCACGAAAATGCGCAGAGGTCGCTCCACACAGATGGTATTCGAGCGGCATTGAATACTCGTCTGGCTGCCATCGGGGAGGGTAAGAGTCCCCGTTGCCAATGTGTAATAACAGGCGGCCGTGCCTCCGAAATCAGCGGGGTCGAAGGTGTCGGCGTAAGCCGTATCAACCGCTGCCAAGCTGGCGATTTTTGTCTCCGTACCATTTACCGACCTGTACAAATCGTACGATACCGGGACGGCGTTTTCGATGTCCAATCCCGTCCATTTTAATTGGTTGATATTGCCAGCCTGCGGTGTGCCCGATAGGAAAATAGTGGACCCGTAGGTCGATTGTTCCATTGTGTCGCAGTCATCGGTGGTTTGTATTTTATAAAATAGTTTTCCGGCACCGGGCGTGGCGCTTTGGTCTTCATAAATCTCAGTCGGGAGGAGTGGGTACTGCGCCACCTGGTTTAAAACCAGCTGGTAGTTGCCATTTTGGCTCGACCTCAGAATGTCCACGGACTTAATCTCCGCCGAGGTGTCCCAGCCCCAATTTACTTCTACCGTACCCGCTGCCGTCACGGACACCGTTTTAACATAAAAGTCTTTCATCGGGCGCACCACATCTGCCGTCATACAAACCTCATTGGAATTCGACAGCTCAGCATTGCCCTGTTCATTGGCACGTATGAAAAAACAGTAGGAGTCGCCATCCATCACATTTCCGAAAGTGTAGGCGGTGGCATTGCCGGGCAGCGAAGCTGAGACAACCGGTGCAGCGCCATTCAAGGCTACCCACAGTTCCTGCCCCGCCACGCCATTCGTCCAGTTCTGGTAAGGGTTCCAACTCAGGTCAATGGTTTGGCTGCAAGGATTTACGGCGTATTCCAGGAAAATAGTGTTGTGCGGCTCATCGAAAATGCTGGTGTTCCCGCAGCCATCGAGGGCATTTACAAAATAGGCCTCCGCCTGATTGCCCGGCTGAGCTCCGCCATCGACATAGGTGGTGCCGCTGAAGACCGTGTCGATAGGTACCACGCCAATGCTCGTTTCGCGGTATATTACATAGGCTATAACTTCCGGTGACGGACTGGGCGACCAACTGATGAGCACCTGCCCGCTCTCGACCGATACCTTGCGGATGGGCGATATCTCCGGGGGGCGGTTGTCGAGAGTGTCGGACGGTGGAGCCACCTCCCCGGGACAGTCGTAGTTGCTCACGAGGTAATAGAAGCGCGTTTCACCACCTGGATTAGGGTCGAAATAAAAATCTTGGGCGGGGTCCGTGATGGCCGAAAGCAGCGAAAATGGACCGCCTGCATTGGTGCTGAAATAAATGTCATAGCTGTTGAACGGCCCACAAGAGTTTACCGGTAAAATCCAAAGCAGGGTATCGCCCTTTACGCATAAAAAATCTGGCGGGGCCACCTGTGCCTGTCCAAAAGCCGTGAAAAACGACCCGAAAAAAAGTATGATTATTACTCTTTTCATTTCTTTCGGTTATTGGCATTTTGGGTGAACCCCGGTAAAGCTAAATTGCTGAGCTCCTGACCGAATTTTTTTTCGAATTCCGGCATGGTGTAGGTGGCGGCCAGCTGGTACTCCATCTGCCATTTATCATCGATGTCCTTTCTGAAATAAACAAGCCCAACGCTTTTGGCGTAAATTTCGACTGCTGGGTATTCCAGCTCTAAGTGCCCTTCCTGGTCGTTGTCAATCAATTCCCTGACATAGAATTTTACGGCAGGCAGAATCCGCCCGTTGAACGTAAAAGTGGTGTCTCTGTCGTACTGCCGGTTGCGTATCAGGGTGACCGAACCGGCACCGCCAAGTGGCTCCCAACGGATGCGGGAGAGCAGCACTCCGGGCTCATCCTGCACGGTGAACGGAAATACATTCCCCACCTCGATATCCGCTTTCACCCGCTGTTTGGCGCCAGCCGAATCTCTTTCGAAAGTGTAAAACTCGCCGAGCAACATGCCGTTCTGCCCCCGCTCCTCCCGCACGAACTGGTCGGGAGAAAACATGGGATCATAGGCTGTGCCGAGGAGATACTGGCTCTCTCCTTTTTCTTCCATTTGGTAATGCCAGTACACCGGCGGGTCGTTGGGGTTGCCCACAGAGCGGTATTCATACACCCTGCCGTCTTTTAAATTCTGCAATGGAAAATAGAAAGCTTCGATGTCCCGCCCAGCACTGCTGTGGCAGGTAGCAAAAACAAACACCCCCGAGAGTGCGGCCAGTATTGGCAGTATAATTTTCATTGTACTACTAACGCGAATTAATGGGGCCCGATGACCATAAAATGGCCAGAAACAACCAGCCAAACTCAACCCTCATCAACCCTATCATCTTTAATCAACTTTTATCGACCTCCCTTCCCTCCCACCATAACGACAATTTCGCCCTTCACATTTTTCGATTCAAAATGCAGTTTCAGGTTTTCCAGCGTATCCGTGCGTATTTCCTCGTGGATTTTGGTCAATTCACGGGCTACGCAGGCCGAGCGTTCCGGCCCGCAAAATGTGGTGAGTTGGCCGAGACATTTCACCAAACGGTTGGGCGACTCGTACAATACGAAGGTATGGGGCAACTCCGCCAAATACTTCAATCGCGTCTGGCGGCCTTTCTTATGAGGCAAAAAACCCTCGAAATGAAATCGGTCGCAAGGCAGGCCCGACGCCGCCAAGGCTGGTACAAAGGCAGTGGCTCCGGGCAGGCATGTTACCTCCACCCCTTCTTGCACACAGGCTCTCGTCAATAAAAAACCAGGGTCGGAAATACCGGGTGTACCAGCATCTGAAACAAGGGCAATGTCCACCTCGTTTTTCAATTCTTCGACAATGCCAGCGGTTACTTTATGCTCGTTGTGGGCATGGAACGAAGAGAGCGGAGTAGATATGCCATAATGCTGCAGCAGCCTTCGCGTCACCCGTGTATCTTCCGCCAGAATCCGGTCCACCTCTTTTAGTACCCGCAGTGCCCGCAAGGTCATGTCTTCGAGATTGCCGATGGGTGTGGGGACGAGGTAGAGCATTGGGAGGATTGATATGGCTGAAATGGTAATGTGGCTTTTAAATCCTGGCAAAACCATTTATGCATTTAACTATTCAGCCATTTAGTTCACCGGCTTAACGGTGAAGGTGTAAGTTTCCATAATCATATTGGCGAGGAGCTTTTTGCAGGCGTCGTCAATTTTTGACGTGGCTTCTTCTGTAGAGGCGGCTTCAAGGGTCATGTGGATGTGCTTGCCGATGCGAATGTCGTCCACGCCGCTAATTTCGAGGTTGTGCATGTTATTTGCGACTGTCTTCCCTTGCGGGTCGAGCAGTTCTTTATGCGGCATGATGTCGATTTCTGCTTGATATTTCATGAACGATGAACGATGAACGATGGAAGGACGATGGATGTCGATAACGGGTTTTCGTTAATCTTCAGCCGCCAGCCGCCCACCGCGGATAAAATTATCGATGGTGGAAAAAATAATATACGTCAGGATGATGGGCGAAAAACTCGCTTCTTTTAGCAATACGACCAACACCACAGCGACGGCGGCAAAGATAAACCGAATCTGGTTGCCCTCCCAAGCGAAGCTTTTGAATTTAAGGCCGAACATTGGAAATTTCGCCACCATCAGCCAGCTCAAAAGTGCGATGGTAATGTATAAAAAGATGGGGTTTGTGACCACTTTGGCGAGGCCAAAAGAATTGTAGTGAAAAATCAACATCAAGCCAACGGCAAATAGGGTGGCCGACGGTGTAGGCATGCCGATGAAATTTTCAGTCTGGCGTGTATCGATGTTAAAAAGGGCGAGGCGGATAGCAGCAAAAAGGGTGACTAAAAAAGCAGGGGAGGCGGCGAGGGTAAGTTCAATGGGCAATACATCCTGACCGGCAAACCCTTTTACCAGCAACATATACAAAACCATGCCCGGCACAACACCAAATGAAACCATATCGGCCAAAGAGTCCAGCTGTTTGCCGAAAGGCGATTTCACCTTTAGCGCTCTGGCAAAAGTGCCATCCAGAAAATCGGCTACTCCGCTGGCAAAGCTAAAAAAGAAAGCCTGCACAAATTGCCCGTACAGCAAAGATGCCACTGCACAACATCCGAAAAACAGGTTTAGCAGTGTGATGATATTTGGGATGTTTTTTTTCATCGTTTTTCTGCAAGACCTCCCAACCTGTCCGTTCCGAACAGACGTCTTTTTATTGCGGCAAAAGTACATATTTTTACAACGCACTGTAATGCCTCCTTAACGGTTCGATAACGCCGTAATGTCGGCTTTCCTTCAACTATGGCGTACTTTTGCCAAAACCTCTTGCGTTAAATCTTGATTAGTACTCCCGGCTGGCTTTTGCTGCGAATGAAAAATTTTTATGGAATGAAAATACTCCGCCCTCTCCTTTTTCTCATTAGCTCCTTTTTCTTAGCGCTGACCGCAGTGGCTCAACCTTCCAATGACGAATGTAGCAACCCCATTCTGCTTTCCAACGTCTCCAACTGGTGCTCCGCAACGGCTGCATATTCCAATGCCGGGGCTACACTCAGCGGCCTTATCCCACAGCCCGGATGCTTCCCGGATATCGGGCACGACGTGTGGTTTTCCTTCGTGGCCACCGCCACCACGCTGCAAGTTACAGTCATCGGCAACACCTCGGGACCCAACCCCTCCGGCGGCAGCATGGTGGCTCCTCAATTTGCCATCTACTCAGGCGATTGTGGTGCCAATAACCTGTCCGAGGTGCAATGTGCCTCCGACGGCTTCGGCAACAACATCGTGGAAACGTTCGCCGGACCGTTGCAAGTGGGGCAGACCTATTTCATCCGCGTAGATGCCCGAAATGGCACCACCGGTACCTTCCAACTTTGTGTCAACAACTTCAACGCCGTGCCCGACCCCAGCGGCGACTGCCCCACCGGGCCAGTGCTTTGCGACAAATCTTCGTTCACCGTGGAAAGCCTCGTCGGCGTGGGAACGCTCGACAATGAATTCGACCCGGGTATTTGCATACAAACTGAGTTCGCCAGCGCCTGGTACCGATGGACCTGCAAAGATGCAGGCACCCTCTCGTTTACCATCACCCCCACCAACCCCTCAGACGACATCGACTTCGCCCTATTCGAATTGCCCGGTGGCCTGGAAGATTGTGCCAACAAAACGAAAATACGCTGCGAAGCAGCCGGCGAAAATGTGGGTCAGCCATTCTCAAATTGGGAGATATGTACCGGACCCACCGGCCTTAGTCTCAGTGAAAACGACACCGATGAATTCCCCGGCTGCGCACCGGGACAAAACAATTTCGTCTCGGCCCTCGACATGGTGCCTGGCGTGAGTTATGCCCTCATCATCAATAATTTTAGCAACACCGGCAACGGATTCTCCATAGAATTCGGCGGCACAGGTACCTTCCTCGGACCGGATGCCGATTTTTCCGTGACGCCCGCGGATACCATTTGCCTCAACGAAGAACTGACTTTTACCGACGCCTCTTCCTCACCAGAGGGCATCGTGGATTGGGAATGGAATTTCGGCCTCTCCGCATCCCCGGCCACAGCCACAGGCCCCGGCCCCCACAACGTCACATACGGCGCCCCCGGAATGAAATCTATTGTTTTGACCGTCACCAGCGACGCCGGTTGTATCGTCACCGATATTCAAACCGTAAATGTATTGCCTTTGCCGGAGGCTACCCCCACCATCATCACGGACTATTGCGGCCCCGACGATCAAACAGGCGGCATTTACCTCAGCCTGTCCGGCGGAACCCCGCCCTATCTTCTCGACTGGGCAGATT
>CAZPHZ010000073.1:0-11212 GCA_964586035.1 uncultured Saprospiraceae bacterium | reverse complement strand
AACCTGAAAATCTGAACTATCTTAAAAATATGTCCTGATTAATTGAACCACCTCAGTAATGCCATAAAAGCAAAAGGGAAATTAGCACTTAGAATGTGCCAACACTCCTTTTTTTAAGGCCAATACCTACTGAAGTTGTACCTCTTTCTCTTCAATCATCTTGCGGATGTTGATAAGCGCATACCTCATGCGGCCCAGCGCAGTGTTGATACTGACACGGGTGAGGGCAGCAATTTCTTTGAAGCTCATGTCGGCATAGTGGCGCAGAATGACGACCTCTCGCTGTTCCGGAGGAAGCATATCTACAAGATGCCGAATACGGTCATGAGTTTGGCTCCGCATAATGAGCTGTTCGGCATTGGGTTCGTTCGAATGCAACACATCGAAGATGTCGAAATTCTCATTGGGATGGATGGTCGGACGGCGTTTTCCACGACGGAAATAATCAACGCACAAGTTGTACGAAATCCGCAAGGCCCATTGGCCAAACTTACCTTCGTGGTTGTACTTTCCACTTCGTAAAGTGTTGATGATTTTGATGAAAACTTCCTGGAAAATATCTTGCGCTAAAGAGTCATCCTTAACGAAAAGGTAGATGGAAGTGTAAATCTTTTGCTGGTAGCGGTCGAGTAATTCTTTAAAAGCTCTTTCGTTTCCTTCCAAATAGGAAGCAATTAGTTGATGGTCATTAAGCAGCGTAACTTGCATAACTAAATCCGGTTTGGTGAAAAGATATGTTCGTGATTTAGTGTAGAAGTTATATGCTTATAGACAACGAGTTTTTTAAAAAATTAAAAGGAATTGAAATTTGAAAGGATAGTGAATTAGGTGGTACAAAGACGGCGCCAAGATACATAATTCATAGAAGAAAACTTATTTTTCTTCGAAATTAACAAAATCATAGGTGCTAAATTTAGCCTTTAGCAAAATATCCGGCACTCAAATGTGAAGCAAAGAAACCCTCTTTTTTCATCAAATCCAAGTCAAAGATTAAAAAATTGTATTTTTTGCAATTGTATGGCCAACTGTTCCGCAAGATTTGAGCTGTAGCAAAGAAAGTTTCGTGATTTTGATAATTAGGGTAATGTCGCGTAAGCTCAATTGGCAGATTGTAATAGCTTTGCCAAGCAGATCATTCTCACTACTTTTGTGCGCCTTCTTGGATACTTTGTTTCCAAATAATTCACAAATAGGGACACTATGAAAAGGCAGCAGATTGTTGCAGGAAATTGGAAAATGAACATGACTTTTAACGAGGGAAGAGATTTGGCCTTTTCTATCGTTAAGAAATTAGGACCCACGGAAGCGCTGGCTTTATTATGCCCTCCCTTCATTCATCTCAATTATTTAGCTTCAGTAACAAAAGATATCGCCAACGTTCGATTGGGCGCGCAAAACTGCCACTATAAGGAAAGTGGTGCTTATACAGGCGAAATTTCTGCACACATGCTTCGATCAATCGGTGTAGAATTCGTCATTATTGGCCATTCGGAGAGGCGAGAATATTTTGCCGAGACAAATGAATTACTTGCAAAAAAAACCGATGCGGTTTTGTCCGAAGGTATGCGTCCCATATTTTGCTGTGGCGAAAAATTGGACATCAGAGAAACCGGGACTCATCTGGATTATGTGGGCCAACAAATAAAAGATAGTCTTTTCCATTTGACAGAGACGGAGTTCCCAAACGTTGTTTTGGCATACGAGCCCATTTGGGCTATTGGAACCGGAAAGACTGCCACACCCCAACAAGCACAGGAAATGCATGCTCACATTCGCGGCATCGTTGCCGGCCGATATGGTAGTGATATTGCTGATTTAACCACCATATTATATGGAGGCAGTTGTAAGCCTTCCAATTCCAAAGAACTATTCAGTCAGCCGGATGTGGATGGTGGTCTCATTGGAGGCGCTGCACTCGTGGCTGAGGACTTTGTCAACATAATCAATAGTTTTTAGCTTCTTGGGATGCAACCCTTGAGTCTAAGAGCTGGCATTATAATTACAAAAATTATGGATGATTCCGGCACATTTGCTGTGAGTCATTCGTTAATCATTTACTCTATCGGAGAAAATTTACAATTGATGAAAACCTATCTCCTTTCTTTCTTGCTGATTTCAATTATGTGGTCTGCTGAGTTGGCCGCCCAATGCCCGCCACCTGGTTTTCCCCCGGTTGGTGATACTTGCCCGCAAGCGCCTATTTTGTGTACTGATCTGGATGGTTATTGCGACACACTCGGCACTAATAACATCGTTCAAGCTTTCCCTGGTTGCCCGTCGAACGTACTAAACAACGATGAGTGGTTTGGGTTTGTGGCGGGTACGACCACCATCGCATTGTTGATTACTCCTTCGGCATGCCAGGGAACTTACGGCCAATATGGCGTTCAAGCTGCCATTTTGGAAGGGAGTTGCTCAGGTTCGGCAATAGCTACTCAATGCGGTTGTACTACCAATGCTTTTACACTGCAAGCTTCTAATTTCATTGTGGGGCAAACTTATTACGTCGTATTTGACGGCTGCGCAGGCGATATATGTGCATTTACTGTGAATGTTACACAAGGCTCCACCATACCGAGTCCACCACCCACTCCTGCTTTTATTTCTGGACCTACACAGGTATGCCCTGGTTCAGTTGCCCAGTACACAGTGCCTAACCCAGGTTCCGCTACTTTCGATTGGACTTTGAATGGAGTACCAGCAAGCGTTGGCTCGATCATTAGTCCCAACCCTGCGGGAGATATTACGGTTGCTTGGAATTCGGTGGGTACTGCCACTATTTGTGTTACAGCTTCTAATGGCTGTTTTTCAAATCCGGTCCCAGCCTGCATAACGGTAACTTCTCAAAACATTCCCCAAACCGACGAATATTACGATTTGTGCATTGGTGACTGTTTGACTTGCGCAGGGCAGACTCTTTGTGCCCCGGGTGATTACCCGGTTGCTTTGATAAATTACTTAGGGTGCGACAGTGTCGTGGTATGCCACATCACAGGAATTCCATTTATCCAAACTGATAATGGTCAGGTAACCATGTGCGGACCTGCCAATTACGATGTGTGTGGAACTAATTATGCATCTTCGGGAATTTACACTACCACTTGTACAAACTGGCAGGGATGCGATAGTACTGTTTTAGTTGACTTGGCTATATTCGTCCCCGAGGCAAATATATCTCCTCCGGGGACGCTTGATTGCTCACCGGGATCTACGGTGACTTTGAGTGGAGTCAACTCTACGTTTGCTCTTGTGCCCAATGGGAACACACTTTTCTTATGGACGGGCCCCGGTATTGTGGGACCGAACAACGACATACTTTGCGATGTCAACCAGCCCGGGCAATACTGTTTAACTGTTACCCATACACGAGACAATGTTTCTTGCAGCGATACACAATGCGTGACGGTTACACAGGATAATGCAGTACCGCAAATTCCTCAACTCACTGGTGATTTTGGACCCTGCGAGGGTGATTCCACAACCTATGATGCCACACCAGTAGGGTTACCTTCGCCGAGTGGATACACCTGGTATACCCCAAATGGAGAAACCATTATTCCTGTTGACAGTAATACCGTTCAGGTAGTTTGGGCAGATACTACCGGCGGACAGTTATGTGTAACTGCCGACAACGGATGCGGTTCTTCGGATTCTGCATGTGTGCAAATCGTTGTCACACCAGGGCCTGAACAGCCGGTACTGGTAGGTCCAGATTCAGTGTGTACAAATTCACCAGAGACGTATGTCATTACTAATCCGTCTCCAGGTGTCACGTACAACTGGACCGTGCCTGCGGGAGCATCTTTCTCAGGATCTGGTGACACCGTTATCGTTAATTTCAGCGGAGCGACACCTGGATTAGGACAAGTTTGTGCTACGGTACAAAATCTTTGCGGCAGCCTTCAGCAATGCATTGATGTTGTGATATCTGCTCCGCCTATATTGCCCACCTTGTCTGGCCCGGACACTGTTTGTACAAGTGGTACTTACAATTTTGATGTGACAAATCCGGAAACCGGAGTTACCTATAACTGGACAGCTCCAAATGGGGCTACAATTAATGGGAGCGGACCCAATGTGACCATTGAATTTCTTGGAGCCTCCACCGGGCAGGTTTGCGTTTCTGCAACAAATAGCTGCGGTACAAGCAATCAAGCTTGTCAGACTGTGGTCGTTATTCCTGCTCCATCCGGGACGATAAGCGGCACTGGAGAGTTTTGCGTTGGCTCAGGCGACAGTGTAAGCCTTACAATTACACTCACAGGCACCGGCCCCTGGAATGTGGAATATGCACTCGATGGCGGTACGGCTGTTCCTTTAGTCATCAACAGTAGCCCTTTTACTTTGGTAGTATATCAAGCGGGGACCTATACGCTCGTTTCTGTTATCACGGCATCGAGTAGTTGCCCTGGCGCAGTCTTGGGTTCAGGCGTTGTTACAGAAAATCCATTACCGGAGGCAACTTTAAGCGGGTCTGGCAGCCTCTGCCAGGGCAGCGGACAAACAGTGCCTCTCACTATTGATTTGACCGGTGCTGCTCCATGGACCGTGGATTGGACCGTGAACGGCATTGCCCAGGCTGCACTGAATATTGCTGCCACTCCTTATACGCTGAACATAGGTCAAGCCCAATCGGGGAATATAGCTTTGTCTGGTGTGGTGGATAACAATTCTTGCATTGGCACCGTAAGCGGCAATTCCACGGTCGTGGTAAATACGGCGCCAACAGTCAGTAACATTCAAACTACCTGTGACCCCACGAACACTTCTTACGTTTTGACATTTAATATATTTGGAGGAGACTCCACATCTTATACTGTTACACCGCAAACTGGTACGCTTTCAGGCAACATGTTCACAAGTGACCCAATTGCAAGCGGGGCTGGTTATTTATATGTGGTGAGCGATGCCAATGATTGTAACCCCCTAACTATGGCTGACACCGTTCTTTGCAACTGCACAACATCTGTTGGCAGTATGGACGGCACGCCGGTTAATAATTGCGGGGATGGACCTATCACAGTGAATTACGACGCTACCAATCAGTTTTTTGACGGGAATGACACCCTTTCTTTTGTATTTCATTCGGGGTCAGGCGTGAGCATCGTTCCGCCCATTTTATCTACCACCTCTACTCCAACCGTGTCCTTCGACCCAGCCACAATGACTTATGGAACGACGTATTATCTTTCCGCGGTTGTGGGTGATAATAATGGTAGTGGGTTTGTGGACCTAAACGATCCTTGTCTTGATGTGGCTCAAGGTACACCTATTACTTTCTTCGAAATACCAACCGCTACTCTCAGTGGAGCACCTGCTGTCTGTGTAGGTGATCCCGCCAACCTCACGGTTGATTTTACAGGAGAATCCCCTTGGAGTATCAGCTATGACGATGGTTCCGGAAACATCCAAACGGTGAACGGTATTACTAGCAACCCTTATACGTTGACCGTAAATACCAATGTCACGACTACCTATTGCCTTACAGATATGGGAGATGTGAACTGTGTCGGAATAACAAACGGTTGTGCTACTGCCACTATTTTCACCGGGGTGCAATACGACAGTTTGGAGGTAATCTGTAATCCAACAAGTACTGCCTATACTGTGTCGTTTATCATTTCGGGCGGTGACCCTGCTACTTATGTAGTGACCGGTGTTACTGGAGCCATAGCCGGAGGACCTCCTTACGTATTTACGAGTGACCCGATTCCGACGGGTTCCGGCTATAATATCACCATTGACGACGTGAACAGTTGCGACCCTCAAAACGTCTCTCAAACTCAAGTTATCTGCAACTGCATCAGCGACGCTGGTACAATGAGTGCTACCCTCATTGAAGAATGCGGCGACGGGCCTGTAAATGTGGGAGATGCAGTTGGCACAGCGCTCGACCCGGACGATTTTTTATTTTATTATTTGCATACCAACAATGGACCGTCTTTGGGTACAGTGATAGCTATTTCTGCTACGCCTTCCTTCTCTTTCGACCCAGCCACAATGACCTATGGCACTACCTATTATGTTTCTTCTGTTGTCGGTTCGGATGATGGCACCGGGGCAATAGATTTGATGGACCCATGCTTGTCCGTAGCTCCCGGGACCCCATTGGTTTTTTACGAAGTTCCAACCGCAGTTATGACAGGAAGCACTGAGGTTTGTCCCGGAGTTCCGGCTGACCTTATGGTAACATTGACCGGGGTTTCACCTTGGTCAATTACAATCAATGGTCAGGTAATTTCGGGGATTATGAATACCCCCTATAATTATAGCGTCTCACCATCTGTGACAACAGTTTACAACCTCACTGAAGTTAGTGATCAGAATTGCACTGCTCCCGCAGTAGGAACTGAGACTATTACACTGGCGGAATCGCCCGTCGTGCAAAATATAAGCATTCAATGTAATTCCACAGCTACAGGTTATACCCTTTGCTTTGACATTGTGGGAGGGGACCCCGCCTGTTACATGGTGACTCCCAACAATGGTACGTTAACGGGCAACCAGTTTTGTAGCAATGAGATTCCAGATGGACAGGGCTATAATTTCAATGTTTCAGATTGCCATGGATGTCCTCCGGTGGTGGTTGATACTTCCCTTGTTGATTGTGCCTGTCTCTCCATTGCCGGTGATATGGATGCCACACCTTTAGATGTATGCGGCAACGCATTGGCGCAGCCTGTTTATCTCAGCGGTGAGTTCCTCGACGGGGATGATGCGCTTTGCTATATGTTGCACAATGGGGACAACATACCCATATCTACTAATTCTACGGGTGAATTTGCTTTCAATCCAAGCTCCATGAGTTACGAACAGCCTTATTTCATTTGCGCTGTAGTGGGCAACGACGATGGCAGTGGTTGTGTCAATTTTGCCGACCCTTGCCTCAGCATTGGCGCATGTGCACAAGTGACATACCATGCCATACCTACAGCAGTTTTATCGGGAGACGCCAGCATTTGCAATGGAGGTGACACCGACCTATCTGTGGCATTAACAGGAATTGGACCTTGGAATCTGACTTATGAGGACGCAGGTGGCAACTCCGTTGACCTGGTTGCCAACAGCAGCCCATTTCTGATAAATGTAGCCCCTGCCACGTCCGACGTGTTTTCTTTGGTGAGCTTGAGTGACGCAAACTGTACCGGCACGGTCAGTGGAACAGCATTGATAAATGTGAATAATCCACCTCAAATCGTCAACCTCTCGGAAGTCTGCGACATCGCTACTTTTACTTATGTAGTTACATTTGAGATAATAGGTGGTGATGCTGCTTCTTACAGCGTTACTCCGGCAACAGGTACTATATCGAGCGGAATATTTACCAGTGACCCAATTCCAAGTGCTCAAACATATACCTTCCAGGTTGATGATGCGAATGGCTGCGGACCTAGTGAAGTTACGGGAGTGCAAATCTGCCAATGTGGTACAGATGCAGGCACGATGTCTCTTGTTCCGCTTGATTTTTGCGCGGATGAAACCGCAACCGTGAATGCATCTACAGGCGTGAGCCTCGATCCTGAAGATGTACTGGTCTATGTGCTGCATACCAGCAATACGGATGTGCTGGGCACTATGTTAGCAACATCTTCTACGCCGAATTTCAACTTTATTCCAGGCACTACCACGCCCGGAGTTACCTACTACATCAGTGCCGTAGCAGGCAATGATGATGGTAGCGGAAATGTTGATTTGAGCGATAATTGCCTTAGCGTGGCACCAGGTACACCAGTGGTATTCAATGCTTTGCCAACTATTACACTCACGGGCACAACCACAGTTTGCGAAGGCGATAATGCTGCTGTTTCGTTCAACATGACCGGCACCGGGCCTTTCACAGTTACTTATCTGGTTAATGGCACACCACAAGCCCCGCTTCCGGGATTACCTGCATCGTTCACCATCGAGCAAGTGTGGGATGTTTCCAGCACTTTGACAGTAACTTCCGTGACTGACCAGGGAACAGGGTGCCTTAATACGTTTAATGAAAGTGTCACAATCACCGTGAATCATCAACCGGTAGCTGGCGAGGCAATGGGGAATTTCTCCATTTGCCAGAATGCGGGCGACGTACTCGACCTGAATTCGCAAATAACGGGTGCTGATGCCGGTGGGCAATGGACCGGTCCTGGTGGCGTCATAGTTCCAAATGGTATTCTCAATACCAACGGTCTGCCACCCGGCAACTTAACTTATACGTATACAGTTAACGGATTACCACCATGTATCGATGATGCTGTGTCTCTGCAAGTGCTCGTGGATCCACAACCCACCGCAGATGCAGGGCCTGACCAAGAGTTGAATTGCGACATAGACATCGTGACCATCGGTGGTAGCAATACCTCTTCCGGCTTTATTACACAATGGTCGGGTGGCCCCGTTTCAGATTCTACGGCCACTAACCCTACCACCACTGTTCCCGGGGTGTACACGCTTACCGTCACAACGCCATCGAATGGGTGCTCGGATACTGATGAAATGACTGTATTCGAAAATATTACCGTCCCCGAACCGCATATTACCATCAGCGATGTAAGTTGCTTCGGCCGAACCGATGGATATATTCTTATCGACAGTATAACCAATGGCGAGCCACCTTATCTCTGCTCCTTCGACGGTTCGGCATTTTCGGCCGTCAAGCAGTTCACTAATTTATTGCCGGGAGACCACAGTCTTACCATTCAGGATGCGGCCGGTTGTCAAACAATAGTGAATTTTCAAATTGGAGAGCCCGATGTGGTTTCAGTTGAAATTCAGGGAAGTTTTGAAGGCAACGACCCCATCGTGGATCTGGGGGGATCAGTAACTCTGGAAATAATCACCAACCCACCATTTGGCTTCCTCGACACGGTTATCTGGATGCCGGACACTTTGGTGGATTGTGGCAACTGCCAGCAAAATGAGGTGACCCTGAGTCAGCAGGCTACGTTCTCCGTAATGATTTCAAAGGATGGCTGCGATGCCAGCGACCAGTTGACGGTGTTCGTGTCGAAAGATCACCCGGTATATGTGCCAAATGCTTTCTCACCCAATGAGGATGGACGAAATGACATATTTATGATTTATGGTGGCAATTCCATCGCCAAAATCAAGTCTTTCCTCGTCTTCAACAGATGGGGGGAAACGGTGCACGAGTATTATAATTTCCAGCCAAATGATGCCACGGCAGGTTGGGATGGTTATTTCCGCGGCCAACGAATGGATCCAGGTATCTTTACATGGTTTGCAGAAGTTGAGTTCATCGATGGCCTTACTGAAATGATTGAAGGCGACGTAACGCTTATGCGTTGATGATTAAGATTTAAGATAAAAATGGCCTGACGCTTGCTCGTCAGGCCATTTTTTTGCCGCTTGGGTTACCTTTATTTATTATGAATTGCAAAGAGCTTTTCGGAGCATTCAGTCAACTCAACGTCCTTGTTATCGGAGATGTCATGGTCGACACTTATCAGATTGGACGCTCTGGCCGTATATCGCCGGAAGCCCCGGTGCCTGTAGTGGAGTGGGAGAGGGAAGAGTCGAGGCTGGGAGGTGCTGCGAACGTGGCACTCAACGTTCAGGCTCTGGGAGCCCGGGCTTTTCTCTGCGGCGTTGTTGGCGAAGACACGGGTAGCCAGAATTTCTTTTCACTGATGCCAAAAGCCGGGCTTTCTGAGGAAGGGATTATGTCTTCAAAAACAAGATGTACCACGGTGAAAACAAGGGTGATAGCTGGTGGTCAGCACCTGCTGCGAATCGATAGAGAAAATGTACACGACCTCACCCCGTCTGAAACCAGTTTTTTTTTGAAAAAAGTACATGAGATAGTTGACAATCACGAAATCCATATCTGCATTCTGCAGGATTACAACAAAGGAGTGCTGTCGGAACCGGTCATCCAGAATCTGCTCAATATCATGAATTCCAGGAGCATACCGGTATCTGTTGACCCCAAATTCAAAAACTTCTGGACCTATCGGAACGCCGCACTTATTAAACCAAATCTCAAAGAAGTGAAAGACGCCACAGGCCTGCCATTAGCGTTTGGTGCCGGGGACCTGAGCCGAGCCTCGAAAATGATGAGAAAGAGGCTGAACCACCATTGCACTTTGATTACTCTTTCCGAAAACGGGGCTTATATCGACAATGGTACTACTGAATTATTACAACCAACTATGACCCGCAAAGTGGCCGATGTTTGTGGGGCCGGTGACACCGTTATTGCGGTGGCCTCGATGGCCCTTGCCATCGGCTTGGATTTAGATGAAATTGTCATGTTGTCCAATCTTGCCGGGGGGCAGGTGGTGGAAAAAGTGGGGGTAGTTCCCGTGGATAAAGAACAACTTAGAAATGAAATATTGACTGGTATTACAGCAGAATAATGAGCCTTAAATCGCTACAATTCAAGTGCATAGCATTTTGGGGCTTTGTGGGTGAAGAGTTCTTTCGAAAAAAAATCTGCCGGCATATTTGGTAATTAGAAAAGGACAACTATAACTTTGCGCCAGTTCTTTGAGCTACAACTCTTATCAAGAAAGGCAGAGGGATATGGCCCGATGAAGCCTTGACAACCTGTTCCGGTTTACCGGAGAAAGGTGCCAACTCCAGCCCGAATTTTTCGGGGAAGATAAGTCGTCTGTGAGCGCTCAGATGATGGTATTAGCCATCCTGAAAAAGCTCATCCGCGCAACTTGTCGGATGAGCTTTTTTTTTGTTCATCCGGTAGATTAGCCAGACTCTTGGTACAAGCTGTTGTAGCTCATCGCTACTTCATTTTTCACTAAATAAACTTGTGCCATGAGTCAAAGTACGCAAATCATTCACAGTATTCCCGTTGACCCGCTAACTGGCGCCATTTCGGTGCCCATTTACCAAACTTCAACTTTTGTGCAGGAGAGTCCCGGTGTGAACAGGGGCTTCGATTACGCACGTTCCAACAACCCGACCCGTCGTGCGCTGGAGGAAATCATCGCCAAATTGGAGGGCGGGACTAAAGGGGCGGCTTTCGGCAGCGGCCTCGCTGCCATTGACGCCGTGTTGAAACTCCTCAAACAAGGCGATGAAATAATCGCTGTGGACGACATCTATGGCGGGGCGTTTCGCCTTTTCACCCACATCTTTCAGAAATTCGGTGTGACCATTAAATACGTGGACACCACCGAACCCGCCCACCTCCTCAATGCCATCTTCTAAAAAAATGGATTGATTTGGGTTTAAAACCACACCCATCCAA
>CAZPHZ010000072.1:0-11288 GCA_964586035.1 uncultured Saprospiraceae bacterium | reverse complement strand
TATGGTGCAACCCGATGGCCTCACCTTGTACCACACCTGGAAAGGAGGCCATGCCCAATACGACGCCTTTCTCGACGATTACGCCTTTCTGATAGAAGCCTTGGTGGATGTTTACGAAATCACTTTCGACACCTCATGGCTTTTGCAAGCTGAACGCTACATGACGTTTGTTTTGGAGCAGTTTCTTGACCCGGCGGATAAATTGTTCTATTTTACATCGGCAAAGCAGAAGGATGTTTTGCTCCGCAAAAAAGACCTGTACGATTCGGCCACGCCCTCGGGCAACGCCACGATGGTTCGCAATTTGCAGCGGTTGGGCATATTGCTTGGTAATGAGGAGAACCGGCAGCTGGCCTCGAATATGCTCATGGTCGTGCGAAAATCTGTGGAAAAATACCCGGGGTCATTTGCCCGCTGGGCCTCATCGTTACAGAGTGAAGCACATGGAATTGCCGAAATAGCAGTGGTGGGCAGTGAGGCTTCCACATTGGCAACAGACGTAAATGCAGAATTTTTACCCCAAAAAGTTGTAATGGCTGCCACCAGCCCGGAGGACCATAATTACCCCCTGCTGAGAGGGAAAAAGGCCGGTGCCCATACATTAATATATAGCTGCCGGGATTACACCTGCCGGCAGCCGGTTCGAACGATAGATGAATTCAGGCAATTGGTACACCCGTTTAGCGTTTCAGAAACGGGGGAAGGTGCCCGTTCAACGTCATAATTTTCTCGTTCAGCCAGAGTTAAAAGTTTATGAAGTCCATGAAAAATATCTTTACCATCATAGTGCTCCTTCTCGGAGTGGGCACCCTTGCGGCGCAGCAGGCGCCTCAATACAGCCTCTACATGTTTAACAAATATGCCTTTAACCCAGCCTATGCCGGCATGGACAATTCTCTCAGTCTAACTGGTGTTTATCGCAACCAGTGGATTGGGCTGGAAGGCAGCCCCGAGACGCAGAACCTCAATGCCCATATGCCGCTGTACATTGCGGGCGGAGGTGCAGGCATCGGGTTGGAGAACGAGACCATCGGCTCATGGAAGCAAACTGCCTTTCAGTTGAGCTATGCCTACCAGATGCCATTTCAAAATGGCCTGCTTTCGATGGGTTTGAGTGGCGGACTCATTCAGCGGCAACTCGATGGCTCAAAAGTAAAAACACCTGGTACCATCTTCGACGATGAGGGAAATCCCATAGATCATCAGGATGTGCTCCTATCTACCGGTAAACTTTCAGGGGCAGCGCCCACCTTCCACGCCGGGGCCTGGTACCAGGGCGAGCGCATAGAAGCAGGGATTTCGGCAACGAATTTGCTTGAAAATGAGATAGACCTCTCTTCCCTCACTTTCAAACCTGAAAGAACTTTTTATTTTTTTCTCGGCTACCATTACAACCTCAACGCCAACATCACCGTAAACCCGTCGGTATTTGTAAAATCAGATGCACGGCAAACACAAATGGATTTTTCAGTTTTTGCAGAATACAATGAAAATATATTCGCGGGAGCCACGTTTAGAGGTTACAATTCTGAAAGCAGAGATGCAGTGGCCGTGCTGGCGGGTTTGAAATTAAGTGAAAGCATCAAGCTGACTTACGCTTATGATTTCACACTTTCTAAATTGAATACGGTGAGTAGCGGCTCCCATGAAATAGTACTCAATTACAATCTTGGCAAACCAATTGGTAAAGGCAGACCACCAAAAATAATCTATAACCCAAGGTCTCTTTAGATGCCCCATATTAGCAGCCCAAAAACTAAGGGCTTACCCTCATTTTGTGATGAGCAGGGTGAGAGACCCATTCAGATTAAAAATTGGCAAATCCACACTAAGTCGAAAATTGCTGTCGTTCATTTTGCGCAAAATGTTAATTTTGCCCGCCAAATGGCAGAAATGCAGGTTACTTGTTTGTAATCACACGTAAAGAACTATTTTTACGTCTCTTTTTTAAAGAAGGAAAATTCGGGTGTTAAAAATGAAAAGATTATTAAAAACTTCGCTTGCGTTGCTTGTTTTAGCAACCTATCTAACTTCATGCGGCACAAAGGAAACCGGCCAGTTGGTTGGCGCACCTGACCGCCCAAACTGGAAAGGCATTAACCCATTCGGTATGGTGTACGTGCCTTCCGGCACGCTCCACATAGGACCAAGTGACCAGGATATTACCAACACCTTCGTCCAAAGGTCTAAATCCATTTCCATTCAGGGATTCTATATGGATGACACTGAAATCACCAATAACGAGTACCGCCAATTCGTATATTGGGTGAGGGATTCCCTGGCTCATACTTATCTCGACCACTTCTTGACAGATGAAGTAACCGGTGATGAGTACGTCGACTGGGAATATGAAATCGACTGGGAAGACGAAATTCTGGAAGACTTGTACTACCAGGGAGATGATCGCTTTGCCGGCAGAAAAGACCTGGACGTTAGCAAGCTCGAATTCGAATACGAATGGTTCGATTGGCAGGCTGCCGCACACGACCATGGAAAATCTTCCCGAACCTCTTTTATCCATCGCAAGAAAATCAACGTCTATCCCGACACTTTGGTTTGGATACGTGATTTCGCCTACTCTTATAACGAGCCGATGACCCGGAACTATTTTTGGCATCCTGCCTTCGATGACTATCCTGTCGTGGGTGTAAACTGGCACATGGCCACAGCTTTTGCTTATTGGAGGACCAAACTTTGGGATACCTATCAGTCGGCTCGCGGCGACGGTATCAACTCCGAAGACTTCAGGCTTCCCACCGAACACGAGTGGGAGTATGCTGCAAGAGGTGGTCACGACCTTGCTCCCTACCCTTGGGGCGGTTATTACACCCGCAATGCCAAAGGCTGCCTGCTGGCTAACTTCAAACCAGGCCGTGGCAATTACCCCGAAGATGGCGGACAATACACCGTCAAAGCAGATGCCTATTTCCCCAACGACTATGGCCTCTTCAATATGTCGGGCAATGTAGCTGAGTGGACCTCATCGGCATTCTACGAAAATGCCTACGCATTTATGCATGACCTTAACCCCGACATTCGCTACGATGCTAAAGACGACGACCCAGAAGCCTACAAACGCAAAGTGATACGCGGTGGCTCCTGGAAAGACATCGCCTGGTTCCTCCAAACAGGCAACCGGCACTGGGAATACCAGGACACTACCAAGTCCTACATCGGGTTCCGTTGTGCATTGACTTTCCTCGGCCGTTCCATCAACGATTTCTGAGGATGAAAAAAAAATAAAAATGAAATGGATAGCTGGTTTTGCCAGCTATCCATTTCTTTTATTTTTGCGCTGCAAAATTATCTTGCACCGCATATAGGAGGGTAAAAAATATTTCTTTCTTTCCAAAATAACTGTGTTACCTTTTGTAGATAAGGCATTATAGGAGAGGGAATTTTTATAAACCCACTTACTCAAATTAGTTTAGCTAACCTTTTTAAACACGATTAAAATGAGTTTCGTACACACAAAAGGATTCAAGTATTTCAAAAACTTTGTTATTGGTATTGGTGCTTCAGTAGTATTGATAGGCGCCTTGGCGAAATTGGAAAGCTGGCCTTGGGCGAGTATGGCTTTGATTGTTGGCCTGAGCACAGAAGCCTTCATCTTCTTGTTTCTTGGAGTTATTGGCCCTGAACCGGACTTCTACTGGGACAAGCTCTATCCAGGTCTGGACAACTACAAAGCCAACCTTACTCCACTCACAGCAGGCCCTGTAGAAGAAATGGGCGCACCGCTGCGCGGCGATGTTCTCGAAGCACAGTTGGGCGGTGTACTCACAGAGTTGCAATCGATGTCCAAAAATCTATCTTCGCTCAAAGCATTACAGGAAGTTGACTTCTCCGGTACCAGTGACCAAATCAAAGCTATGACCAATTTCTATACGAAATTGAACGAAGCGATGGCCGACCTGGGCGATTCTCTCGAAGATACAAAAGCTTATAAGAGCCAGCTTGCAGACTTGAACAGCAACCTGACCAACCTGAATGGCGTGTATGGCAATATGCTGAATGCGATGGCAAGTAGTTTCAGAGCGGAGTAATTCAGCACATTTGCGAGTTCATTTAATAGATTTTATAACCTAAAAATTAAAGCACATGTCCATTCCAAAGGAACCGCGACAGCTAATGATCAACCTGATGTATCTGGTGCTCACAGCTTTGCTCGCATTGAATGTTTCTGCTGAGGTGATGAACGCTTTTTTCTCTTTGGATAAAGGTTTGAAAAATAGTAACACCATCGTAGAATCTACCAATACTCAAATACTTAGTAACATTAATAAACAGGCGGATGCTTACAAGAATGACCAAAATGAGGCATTCCGTGCATCTGCCATAGAAGCAGATAAAATCACAAAAGAGTTTTCCGACTATGTTGGCCAACTTTGGACAGACCTCTTTGCAGCGGCAGGTGGACCAAAAGATGAGGAGCATATGAATATGCCCAAGCATATGAAAGATAAGGAAATAACCACGAGGATGTTTGTCTATGGCCCGGGAGGAGATGCAGCGCATCCTAAAGGCGTGGGATTTGATCTGGAAAAAAGAATCAACGAAACAAGGGCAAAACTCCTGGCTCTCGTTGACAACGATCCGGTTTTAGCCGAGTCTATCCCTCTTAAAACGGAGGAAGATTGGAAAAAAGCGACGAGAGACAAGAAGAACAGCTGGCCCGACTGGAAATTCCGCCAGATGCCTGTTGCTGCCGTTTTCCCGCTTTTAACCAAAATACAGGCTGATGCAAAAGCTTCTTCTACCACCGTATTGAACCACTTGTTCAAGCAAGTTAGCGGAGAAGACATTAAATTCGATGCTTTCGAACCGGTCATTTCTGCCTCCAAAGGTTACGTCATCAAAGGTGAAAAATATTCGGCGGATGTATTCCTGAGTGCTTACAGCACTTCTTCTAGCGGAAATACCCATATATTAGTCAATGGCTCCAGCCTGCCCGTCAAAGAAGGAAAAGCTTCTTATGAAACCACGGCTTCCCGCGTTGGCGAAAATAAATATAATGTAGAAATCAGGGTCACCAACCCATTGACACAAGAGGTTAAGTCTTACAAAAAGGAATTTGTTTATGAAGTGGGTGAGCGTTCTGTTGCAATTTCTGCCGACAAGATGAACGTTTTTTATATCGGCGTTGACAACCCGATAACCGTTTCCGCAGCCGGTGTTTCCAGCAATGCCCTCCGCGTAGGTGTCGAGGGCGGAGGTGGCAAACTAACCGGAAGCGGCAGTCACTTCTCCATCAACGTAAACAAACCTACGGATGAGTGCTATGTCAACGTATCCGGAGGTGGCATGAATGCCCGCAAACAATTCCGTGTAAAACGAATTCCCGACCCGGTGGCTCGCTTGGGGAACAAAGGCGATGGGGCCATGGGCAATGGAGAATTCAAAGTACAGAAAGGCCTGATAGCCTGGCTCGACAATTTCGACTTCGACGCCAAGTGCAACATCCAGGGTTTTACCTTAGCGAAAGTTGCCAAACGCGCCGACCCGGTCGAAACCATTAACCCTGGTGGGACCTTCCGGGGCAAAGCTGCCGACCTGGTTCGGTCTGCAAAACCCGGCGATACCTATTATTTTCAGAATGTGAAAGCGAGATGCCCGGGTGACATAGCCGGCCGTAAGATTAACTCGCTGGTATTCAGAATTAAATAAAATGCTACCGGAAAATACTAACTACCGGGTATGTTGAGTTTATTACCCGGTAGTTAGTTTTCTATTTTTGATTAAATTTAGTTTGACATGAAATTCGCTTTTAAAATATTCAGCTTGGGCTTATTCCTGGCACTTTCCAACATCGCTGTTGCCCAACAACCGGACAACATCCTCACCGAGTCAAGCGACCCTAACGCAGGTCAGCCTATTGATGACATCGTTGAAAAACGGATTTCCGTTGAAAAAAGACTGCTGCCCTACGACCATGTGCGGGAAGCCGACATTTTTTGGGAAAAACGCATCTGGCGCGTAATAGACATTCGGGAAAAAATGAACCTCCCTTTTGCTTATCCCGAACGGCGCTTCTTTTCCATCCTCATGGATGCTGCCACCGCTGGCGAAATAACGGTCTACAGCACCGAAGATGATAAATTTACCAACAAACTCGTCCCAGATGAAGTGGCTTCCATGGGCGCCACTATCGATACCGTCATCACCTTCGATCCTGAAACTTATGAAGAGCAACTCCAGGTGGTTCGAAACGACTTGAACCCCGATGATGTGAAACGTTTCCGTTTGAAAGAAGTGTGGTTCTTCGACGAAGAAACATCCACCCTACAAGTGCGCATCCTCGGCATTGCTCCGCTCATCGACGTGAAGGATGAAAACGGCAACTTCCGTTATGAAAAACCAATGTTCTGGGTTTATTACCCGGAAGCCCGTGAAATATTATCGAGAGAACGAGTGTTCAACTTCGGTAACGATGCCAGCCCGATTACCTGGGAGGACCTCATGGAAATGCGCTATTTTTCCAGTTACATTTACAAAGAATCCAACGTGAGGGACCGGCGTCTGCAAGACTACCTCTCCGGTGTGGACCTGCTGTTGGAAGCTGATAAGATAAAACAAGATATATTCAACTTCGAGCACGACCTCTGGTCTTATTAAGTCTCGGTTCAACTGATAAAAAAGGGTTCAAATTCCGCTGGGAGTTTGAACCCTTTTTCTTTTGAAACGTAGTGGTAAAAGAATCATTCCACTAACCTCCTGATAAAATTAATGGCAGTTCCCAAACAGAAACTCACTTATAGGCAGCAAGTCCAGGCATTGGGCAACTTGCCGAAGTTTTTCAAAATGATTTGGGAGGTCAATCGTGGAATGACCCTTTCTAACGCTGCGCTGCGACTGTTGAAATCCGCCATCCCTTTATTAGCATTATACATCGGCAAAGAGATTATCGACGAAGTTATAATGCTGGCAAAAGATGGAGGTGCCATGGACCGGCTTTGGTGGTTGGTAACCGCGGAATTTGGCACCGCATTATTGTCCGAATTCATGAACAGAGGGATCACCCTGCTCGACAGTCTTCTCGGCGACCTGCTTTCTAACGCCACATCGGAGCAGCTCATCCGCCATGCGGCAAACCTCGATTTGTACCAGTTCGAAAACCCCGAATTTTATGACAAATTGGAAAGGGCGCGGCAACAAACTACCAGCCGCACCCTCCTGATGACCCTCGTTTTCTCACAGGCCCAGGACTTCGTCACAGTCCTTTTCCTCGGCACAGGTCTGGTCGTGTTCAACCCTTGGCTCATCCTGATTCTAGTGGTAGCCGTGATGCCGGCTTTTTGGGGAGAAACCTACTTCAACCGCCGCACTTATTCCCTCACTACCAGTTGGACACCCGAACGCCGGGAACTCGATTATCTGCGGTACATCGGTGCCAGCGACGAAACAGCCAAAGAAGTAAAGATTTTCAACCTCGCCGAATTTATTGCCACCAGGTTTCGCACTATTTCTAATAAATACTTTCTCGCCAACCGCAAATTGGCGCTCAGCAGGGCTGCATGGGGAGGCACACTTTCAGCGCTCGGCACCTTAGCTTATTACGGGGCTTACGTTTTTATCCTCCTTCAAACCGTGAATGCAATCATTACAGTGGGCATGTTGACCTTTCTCGCTGGCTCATTCGAGCGCATGCGCAACATGCTTCAGGGAATTATGAACCGCTTCTCCCGAATCGCCGAACAATCTTTGTATTTGAAAGATTTATTCGACTTCCTGGAATTGGAACCACGCATCCACTCCTCCCAAAACGGTCATCCGGTGCCTCATCCAATCAGTCAGGGGTTCACATTTGAAAACGTCAGCTTCAAATACCCTGGAAGCGAGCAATGGGCCGTGCGAAATCTTTCTTTTCATCTGAAGGCCGGGGAAAAAATGGCATTGGTGGGAGAAAACGGAGCGGGTAAAACCACCGTGGTGAAATTGCTGGCGCGACTTTACGAGCCTACGAAAGGCCGCATACTTCTCGATGGCATAGACCTTAGGGAGTACCGCCTGAAAGACTTGCGCGATGCTACCGGCATCATCTTTCAGGATTACATTCGTTTCCAGATGAAAGCCCAGGAAAATATCGCTATCGGTAATATAGGCGAACTGGAAAGCCTGTCCCTCATCGAAGACGCTGCCCACAAAAGCCTCGCTGATACCGTGGTAGAAGAACTCCCCGAAAAATATGAGCAGATTTTGGGAAAACGATTTGCCGGAGGCATAGAACTATCCGGAGGTCAGTGGCAGAAAGTGGCCTTAGCCAGGGCATACATGCGGGAAGCACAACTCCTCATCCTCGATGAGCCTACTTCCTCCCTGGATGCACGTGCCGAGCACGAAGTCTTTCAGCGTTTCGCCGAACTCATCGAAGGAAAATCAGCCGTGCTCATCTCCCACCGCTTTTCCACCGTGCGCATGGCTGACCGCATTTTGTTCTTGGAAAAAGGAGAACTCCGGGAAAATGGCAGCCACGATGAACTGCTCGAAAAAGGCGGCATGTACGCCGAGCTGTTCCGCCTGCAGGCGAAAGGGTATATGTGAGGGCTGACAGTTATTATTGACAACTTCACAATAGAAGACGCTTACGATGCCATCCGGGCCAACGGGGTGTCAATCTCTCCATGACCAACAGCACTTTCAATCGCAACTTTGTTGGCCGATTTGCCGCCGGGGCTGTACTTTTGGCAGGTGCTGGTGGAGGGAGGCAGGCGGGGAACGGGAAGGTGGTGGTGTCGAGGTGAATTATTTCTCCCCAATTATTTCCTTCCACGTCTTGAACAGCGCCTCCTGCTTGGGGCGGCCGGCGGGCACTTCGCGCAAAGGCTCGCAGGGGCGCAGGCTATCGTGGCATTCCTTCGGCAACTGCTGGTAGAGTTGGGTGCCTTTGGTTTTCCAGGCCAGCATTTCATCGCTCACCTGTTTGATGATTTTAGCGGGGTTGCCCACCACTAAGCTGCGGGCGGGAATTTTCATTCCGGCAGGTACAAAACACAGCGCACCCACAATGCACTCGTTTCCTATTTCCGCATTGTCCATCACCACGGCGTTCATGCCGATGAGCGAATTGTGGCCGACGGAGGCACCGTGAATGATAGCCCCGTGCCCAATGTGTGCCCCTTCCGACAGCCGTACCGTCACTCCGGGGAACTGGTGGATGGTACAGTTTTCCTGCACGTTGCAGCCATCTTCGATGACGACTTCACCCCAGTCGCCGCGAATGGCAGCACCGGGGCCGATGTACACATCGCGGCCGATGATGACATTGCCGGTAACGGCAGCCTGCGGATGCACGAAGGCACGCTCATGCACTACAGGTTTGAACCCATTGAATTCGTAAAGCATGAATGGGTGTAAACTAATTGACGAATTTGTGTGGTGGCGTGTTAGGAGTGTGGGGGCAAAGGCTCCCACACTCCCTTACATTAATGTTCCTTATTGGACTTCAAAGGAAACTTTGAGGTTGACTCTGAAGCCCGACACGTTTCCGTCTTTGTTGACGGTCACGCTTTGGCTTTGCACAAAAGCAGAGCGGATGTGCTTAACGGATTTGGAGGCTTTGGCGATGCCTTTACGGGCAGCATCTTCCCAGCTTTTGTCAGAATCAGCCATGATTTCTACGACTTTAAGTACGGCCATTTTAGGAGTATTTTATGGTTAAAAAATGTTGTTTAGCTTTAGACGCCGCCTGCCCGCCATGTCACTTATTGCGCCCCGGCACGAACTTGAGCGAAAGGGAATTGACGCAATGCCGGGTGTTTTTCGCCGTGAGGCGCTCGCCCTCGAATACATGGCCGAGGTGTCCTCCACAATTTGCGCATAAAATTTCCACGCGGTGGCCATCTGCATCTGGCTCATGCTGCACGGCACCCACAATTTCATCGTCGAAACTGGGCCAGCCACAGCCGGAGTGGAATTTGTCACCAGATCGATACAGTGGCGACTCGCAGCGCCGGCATATGTAAGTGCCCAACACAAAATGGTTGTTGAACTCACCCGAAAAAGGCAGCTCGGTGCCTTTTTGCGAGATGATGCGCTCTTCTTCCGGCGTGAGTTTGTTCAGTTTCATGGAATTGGGGTTTGGTTATTTCAACAATTCTGCAAAATGCTCGCGGAACTTCCGCACCTTAGGATTTATGACAATGCGGCAATAGCCTTGGTTGGGATTATCCTTGTAATAATTTTGATGGTACTCTTCGGCTTCGAAAAATTTTGTAAACGGGCTGATTTCCGTCACGATAGGGTCGTCCCAAATGGTTGGAGCAAATCCCTTTTTCATTTGCATCGCAATGGCTTTTTGCTCTTCGTCGTGGTAAAAGATGGCGGAGCGGTACTGCGTGCCGGCGTCGGCTCCCTGCCTGTTCAGCGTGGTGGGGTCGTGGGTAGTGAAAAACACCTTAACCAAGGTTTCAAAAGAGATGATGGCAGGATCAAACTGAACCTGAATCACTTCCGCGTGGCCAGTAGCGCCACTGCATACCTCGCGGTAAGTAGGGTTATCTACTGCGCCACCCGAATAACCGGATGCCACGGACAGCACACCTTTCAAATCTTGAAAAATGGCCTCCACACACCAGAAACAACCGGCACCGAAGGTGGCCGTTTCCAAATCTTTTGACGTCATATTCCCGTCTGTTTGGGTTTGGGTCATTGATGCGTTCCCATTTGTGTTTTGTGCACAGGAACTAAATGTAATGCCCAGGAATAAAAAGGGTAGAAAAAGAATTTTCATAGGTAAATGCCCGAGTTTAGCAACAACCAATAAGAGTTTGTCACTGCGAGCAATTTGTTGGCTATTTAATTTTATTATCCTTTAGAATTTTCTGTGCTGCTTCTGATTTTTCCGGTGGGGTGAAAAGTTCGGCCTGACCCAACATGCGCAGCATGGAATCCGGCTTGTTGACAATGTGACTTTCAATGCTGTTTTGTTTGAGCACATCTTCTGCAATTTTCACGCTTACCAAATCCTTGGAGCTGTAAATCTTTACCCATTTCTCTTTCATGGTTTTTCTAGTTTTATTAGTGATAAGGTTAACAAAGATAGTTCAAAAGGGTTGTACGCATCTCGCTATGCCGCCTAAGATAAACATTGTCCAGTTGCCACGCAAAGACAAAATTCATGCGCGGGATGTTAAATTTATCGGTTCTATATGAAAACGAATGGGGAAATATTCCTTTCCAGATGTCCATCTCTTTGAAACCCCTGGCCAGGATGGTTCTTAATTACCTGGACTCCCCCCCCCCCCGGGGGGGGGCAAGGAAAATTACGGGGAAGCCGCTCACCCCCCACG
>CAZPHZ010000071.1:0-11290 GCA_964586035.1 uncultured Saprospiraceae bacterium | reverse complement strand
GATGACGCAGGTCTTGGACGGTACAGAGTCCATCCATATCAGTGTCCGCATATTGCCCACCGCAATTGCAATTTGCGTCGAACACATCGTCAGAAGTGCAGGGGTCGCCATCGTCGCAAGGCAGGCCACTCATGGTGCATCCCGTGCAAAAAGAATAGATAAGTTGATCTATGTTTCCCCCATTCGAGCCTATCGAAGTCAGCCGCACGGCATGGGCACCTGGGGTGAAATAATAACTGGTACTCACGGTATCCCAAATAGCCCAGTTACCTGTCGCCGGGAAGTCGAGGCTCGCCACAGCGACTGCTCCGTCAATACTTAACTCCAACGGCCGGTTTCCACTTTCCAGCGCATAGCGAAAGGCCAAGGTATGGTTGCCCTCTTCTGTTGTGTTTATGGCAAATTCAATGTAGTCGCCGCTGTTGTGAGCAAAGTCCACAAAACTCAACCCCGAATATTGAGGATAATTATTTTTGATGCTGGGGCCAGATATTTCTGCATCCTCAGCCTCGTAGTTTTCATCGATGCAGGCATCTATACCATCCAAAACACCATCCTGGTCGGTATCGAGGTACTCGCCCTGGCAATGGCAGTTCAAATCAAATTGGTCATTTATGGTATAAACATTATTGTCGTCGCAGGGCGCGCCAGCCCCGGGGCAATCGCATATGAGCAGGTTTTGTCCAAAAATTGAATCTATTGACAATACCGGTAGCGGGTTGGTGCCATCGTCCGTTATGTCTCTGTTAAACTGGGTATGCGCCAGGTCAAAGGTCATGCTGGGGGAAGAGCCCTGTTGCAAAATATCGAAACACACCACACCCACTTCCATGGGAGCCATATCTGTGACGGTTGGACACGAGTTGCCATTATCCGCCAAGGTAATCGTAAGGTCGAATTCGCCTGGTTCGGAGAAAGCGTCGTATTGCTGCGGCGTCCAGGCTGCTGTTGCGCCTCCGGCGCAAAGGGCAGAACCATCGAAATTGACCGGCGAATAACTTTTGAAAGAAATTGCCCGGTCATCATAAGTCAGCAGCATTGACGAGGTGCCCAATCGCAAGTCGTTTCCATCAGTGGCTATTACCTGAATGGTGGCACACCAGGTACCTTCGGTGCAATCTTTCTCCCCCGAAAGTTGAAGGTTGAGAGATTGGCCAATAGCTGATTTTGCGAAGCAAAAAATGCCGAGTGTAATAATTATGGGTAAAAAAAGCTTTTTCATATCGTTAAATTGAACTGCCTTCGAATAATGATTGTGAGATGGGAATACCCTTATTTCAGATTTCCCAATTTGCTCCGGTTGCCGTGCCACAGGTTGTAATCCTGTGTGTCCACTGCGCCGTCGGCGTTGAAATCATAAGACTGAAATACGTCGCTTTGCCCCTCATTTTGTTGCCATAAGTTGAAGTCACGGTTGTCAATGAGGTGGTTGCCATCGGCATCTCCAGCAAACATGCACCACGTGGTGCCCACTTTCTTCAGTTGGGCCTCTCCCGCTGCCGTGTATTCCGATTGAGTGAAATCGTAAATAAAACTCGGCACATCTGTGAGGAGTCGGTCGCTGCTGATGATGGCCAAATGGGAGCGATGGAAGATTGCGAGATGGTACGCGCCATCCGTCACCCCTTCGAAATTTATGCCGGGTACACCGGTTTCGCTCATGAGAAAGCCGTCGTTGCGCAGCAAGACCGCTTTCCGGGCTACGACATTGTTGAGGTCTGACTCTTCCCTCAGTTCCACCAAAAGCCAATCCACGGTGTTTTCCGGAAATTCAGTTACTACCTCTGTTCCGCTGTAGTTGAAGGGTGCTCCGGAATAAGGTTGGTTCAATGGCAACAGGCCGGTGTCTGCTAAATGGGTATTCATATTTGAAGTGGCAGGGTCGAATAACCCCTCCAAGGCTACTCGCACCTGGATACAGGCGCAAACAATAGGTTCCACCGGCTCGTAGTAACAGCTCGTGGGTACTATTTCGGCGGCCTTTACCAAGTCTGGTTTTTGTGCATAATAATCGGGTGAAATGAAAGTATTGCCCAAAGAAGTATCGCTGGCCCCGAGCCAATCCTGGCACAGGGTGGCAAAAACCTGCCTGTAATCATGCTGTAATTGAGCGGGGTCTGCCGCTCCCGGATTATCCTGGAAACTCAGGTCAATATTGTCGCCAACGACGCCACCTTCAATGCCTTTCCCAATGAGGAACATGGAACTAAGGGTTCCGTGGTCCAGACCGAAGCTGGCGTTTTGAACAATCTTCCGGCCGAACTCAGAGAATATGACCGTGAGCACTTTGTCGTCGAGAGCGAGAGCGGCGAGATCGTCCTGAAAAGCTTTCATCGAATCGCCAATATTGGTCATTAAATTGGCGTGATTTCCAATGGTGGTATCTCCTTCGATTACCTGATTAACGTGTGTGTCGAATCCTCCGGTCGTGGCCATATACAACTTGGTGCGACTCCCTCCCTTCATCATGCGGGCAATGGTCTTTAGCTGGTTGCCCAATGATGTGGATGGATATACGACGCTGCTGTTGCTCCCATTGTTGAAAGTCTCGGAAATGCGTTGGGCGTACACATTCACACTGTTTTCTACGTCGGCGATGTGCATGAGCATCTCGCCCTGTTCAGTGTCTGGGATATTTTGGATCGGATCCCCGCTCAAAGACGAAATCAGGGAGTAAAATCCGGAGGGGTCCTGTCCGGAGAGATTTATTTCATAGCTGTGTTGCTGAAAAGTATGAAATCCTGCTTTGCTCATGTTGCCAAATAAAATGCCGAGTGGGTCTGGCTCGCCCAAAAAGGGAGTGCCGTTGTACCCGGGGTACCGGGCGGCCAAAAAACGGCCGAGCCATCCAGTGGGAAGGTTCTTCAAAGCCCCTCCGCTCCCGGACAGCCAGTTGTCCAATGCTTTAAAATGCGAGCGGTTGGGTTGGTCGTACCCCACGCGTTGCACTATTTTCAACTGGCCCTCATCGTATAAATTTTTAAAACCCGTAAGGGCAGGGTGGAGGCCCAATTGCTGCTGGTCGGGAAGCGTGGCATCGAGGGTGATGAGCGAGGATTCCGGCAACATGATGTCGGGCCGGAACTGTGCATACGCTGACAGCTGGTTGATAGGTACGCAGGTGTTAATAATGTCGTTTCCCCCGTTCAGGAAAATGATGACCATGGATCTATCGGTCACATCGCAGGGATTTAACAAAAAAGGTGATCTGGCTGCAAGCGAACGTATGGGAAACCCTCCGGCAAGTAGCGGATACAAGCTGAGCGGCGCTGTTGTCTTGAAAAATGTTCTTCTATTCATCTTAGAAGTTTGATTTTAAAAATTCAATGAACCGGCTTTAGTTAGAGCCTTAAAATTAAAAAGTCTGAAATTCGGGCGAACGCGTCACAGCCTCGAACAGGGCCTCAAGAGCTACCCGCACCGAAGAGTCATCGCCGGTTTGCACGTATGCATTCCAGGTGTTCATCCAGTTGATGGCACTAAGCCCGCCGAGCAAGATGTTCAGAAAATAATTGAACCGGTCGCCGCCGGGCATTTCGGGCAATGTGATTTCCAGAAACTGCCGCACGACTTCGTTGGCGTATTGTTGATTGATCAAATTGCCGGCCACAAACGCCACGATGTCCACTTGGTATGGTATGGCGCTGGATGAGGATATTGATTTGCCATCGCGCAGAGCATCCGGCAATTTGTATCGCTGCGCAATAGTCGAACCGTCGAACCAAAACTTGCTAAACCCCGGCGCTTTAAAGTACCCCGGGTAGCCTTCTACGGTCAGCGGGTACTCGGGCAGCCCCATTGGCTGTAACACCCGCCAAATAATGTTGTAAGCCACGGTGTTGTAATAATCCGGTGTGTCGTTGAGAACACCCATTTTATTGGCATCAAAGAGGTTCACACTGGCAAGATAAAGTTCAAGAGGTGACTTGATTTTTGCGCCGATAACTTCATTGGTTGGGTCACCGTCGTCTTCATCAAAAAAGTGAAGGCTCGAGAAAAGGGTCTTCAAGGTGTTTTCAGCCTCGTAATTATCGCTTTGGAGCTGCTGTGCTAATGGCTCAATAATGTCGCTTTCCACTTCATCCGAAATCCGGTCGCTCACAAAATAGCGGTAAAACCGGCGCACATATGCCCGTGCAGTTTCAAGTTGGCCGAAGACCATGTCAATGAAATCCTGCAATTCGCGGTACATGTCCTCTTCCGACACGGCTCCCGTAATGGTTTGGTACTGGTAAGCGGCACTGAATTTCTTATTGCCCGCGTCGTGGTTATAATATTGGGCTATCCCCGTGGCGAGGCCAGTCTCGGGATCTTTGTTGTCGAAGGTGTTGTCGCGGAAACCGGTGAGCACCCTTGCCGCCTCCACTACATCGTGTTCAGTGTAATTGGTGTAATTCCCGGTATCGATTTGCTCACCTTTCAAAATGGTGAATAACTCCTGAAATTCACGGGCGTAGTTCTCATTGGGGCTACCCTTGCGGTTTACATTATTATTGAGATAGCGCAACATGGCGCTGTCGAGGCTAATTTTGTACGCCAGTGTTTTTACGTTGCCCGTTGCAAATTGCTGAAACAAACGCCAACGGTCGAACAACCGCCAATCCTCGTCCAAAGCGGAGATAAAAATTGAATGCCAGAAAAAGGTCATTTTGTGGCGAATGGAAGGGTCGTGTACCAGCTCGTTGTACAGCCATAGCTGCACCGACCGCCGGCGAATACTACTGTTCTCGGGACGGTTGTCGTAGTTGCCATCGGTCAACCATGCCGATACGCCGTCATCGTAACTGATGGGGCCTTCGGGATGGACATAGGGTGTTAATGTGAAAATCTCTTCCACGGCCTCCGCAGCCGTTTTTGAGGCGAAAGCGGCTATCCGGGCAGGTGTAATACTGAACGTGGTCCTTCGAAGAAGATGAGCTCCCAGCCTTTTACCGAGAGGACCCTGTCTTTGATTGAGTGAAGCCATTTACGTTGTGTTGTGTGTTTAAAATTATCGCTGACAAATGCAATTCGATGTCCATGTTTTGCCTCCTAATATTTGGAGTTTGAGCAAAACTATAAAATAAATATTGGCAATATTCTCAGAAGCGGATATTTGTGATGACAAATACCGTGGTACTAAATCGGTTTTAATTCCATGAAAATGTCATTCAGCTTTTAATTCAAAGCAGCCACATATTAGGTGAGTATAGGTTCGAGCCACAAATAAGAGTGTTGTGTTTCGCGAAAATGGTAGGGATTAGGTAGCAAGAAGGAACAAATGTAAGAAATGCTAAATTAAAATTCAAGCCTTTGTTAAAGTAGCTGCCGGTAGCTCCGGCAAAATTGGTGCGGTGTTGAAGTATTTGGTCGGATTGACAGGTTCCATATTTTCGTTAAAAAGTGCAACCGAATTTCTCCGATTGCACTTTCTTGAATAAGCCTGACAGGGGCTTAAGGGGCGTTCACAAAATTGTCTGAGGACTCGCTGTCAATTGATAGCAGCCTTTTCCAAACTTTGTAATCTCCTCCAATACTTCGAGGTGTGTTCCTGAATGTCTTGTAATGTTTTTTGGCCCTCCTCTTTGAACAGATGTTTGAACCGGCCCTGGTGGCGCAGACAATCCGATACCGGGATAATATTCTCTGGCTCGTAATTGATGGTGTATTGGTGGTGTTGCACTTCAAATAGTGGGAAAAGACAGGAGTTGACCGCTAACCTTCCAATCTCGATGGACTCGGCCGGATCGGTCTTATGGCCGGGAGGGCAGGGGCCGTCTATCATGAGCAGGCGGAAACCTTTTGTTTCTTTTGCCTTCCGCATTTTGCGACGCATATCATCGAGAAATGTCAATGAGCATGTGGCTGCATAGGGCAGGTTGTGGGCGGCTACGATACCCATCAAGTCTTTTGGCCACGATTTTTTAAAGCCGGCACCTGGGTTCGTCGTGGTAATAGCACCATAGGGAGTAGCCGTACTCGTTTGGATACCCGTGTTCATATACGCGCCATTGTTGTTGACGACATACAAAATGTTCTCCCCGCGTGCTGCGGCTCCGGACAAGGATTGCAAGCCGATGTCAAAAGTGCCGCCATCTCCAGCCAGAATGGCAACGGTCGTATCTTTTTTGCCTTGCCGGTCGAGCGCTGCCCGTACCCCGGTGGCGGTGGCTGAAGCTGCCGCAAAAACCGTATGCACTACATTTGCTTTTAATTCTGCAAGAGGGTAGGGACCGGAAATTATCGAAAAGCACGACGCCGGAACAACGTAAACTGTATCGTCCCCCAAAACACTCGAAAGGTGGCGGACGAGCAACGACCATCCGCAACCGCGGCAGCTCAACGCTCCGGTATATACCTTTTCATCTTTTATTAGAAAATCCATGACGGGTTTCATACGTTCTATTTTTAGTTATTACGGCTTCAATCCACATCTACCCAATTGACAGGTTGAGGGTCGTTTAGAGTCATGCTGATAATCTTTTCAATAGCGGAGGGAGGTACATCTTTTCCCCCGAGCCCAGCGTAGAAGTCGATAATTTTCATATCACTCCCATAAAGTGCCCGCTTCATTTCCTGCATAATGGCTCCTTCATTATCCCCCATGAAATTGCGTTCGATGGCAACGATGACGGCGTCTTTGGAAAGTGGTGCCAACGCCTCCCGGACCGCCTGCCTGGGGAATGGTTTAAATAAACGGATTTTCAGTAATCCGATGTCCGGATATTTGCGAATAACTCCTCTGGCCGTGGAAGTGATGCTCGACAGTGTCACTAAAACCATCTTTGTTTGGGGCCCAATATTCACTGCCTCCACATTGTGGTACTGGCGTCCAAAATGGTGTGTAAATTCTGCGGCGATATCCTCACTTAGTTTTTCCACTTTGTTGATATCCTTCCAATAAGAAAAATTCAGTTTGTTGTAATGTTCCGGTGGCACCAGGCCCCCGAACGCCTTTGGTTTGTTAAAATCTATGCTCATCGGACTTACTTGCTTGGGAGGCAAAAACTCATCGACCACTTCCTGCTCGGGCATCCAGATATTCTCACTGGTGTGGCTTTGGTAAAACGCATCCAAAACCACCATAACCGGTAGGTTAAGCCGCTCAGATAGAACGAAGGACTGGATGATGGTGTCTAGAACCTCTTGAGAACTCTCACCATAATACTGCACCCATCCTGTGTCCCGCTGGGAAAGCGAGTCAGATTGGTCTGACCAGATATTCCAGGGAATGGAAGGCCGGCCCACGTTGCACATGACAATTGGCAATCTGAAATGGGCGATGGCATGTAATACCTCATGCGCATAAAACAACCCCTGACCAGCCGTAGCCGTGAAGACGCGTTCACCACCCAATGCTGCACCCATAGCCGCAGCAAATACGGAGTGTTCACTGTCCATGTTGATGTAAGAAGCGTCCATTTTGCCGCTGGCTATCAGATCCGCCAAATGCTCGACGATGGTCGTCTGAGGAGTGATGGGATAGGCGGGAACAAACCCGACCCGGCATAACCGGGCAGCTTCTGCCGCCGCATAATTCCCTTTCATGATGTACTCCGTATGCCGGGGAAAACCCGCACTTTTCCCCGGTTTTATGGTCTCATTTTCTTCGCTGATGATAGTGTCTCTCATAATAATAGTTCTTCTTTGGTTAGGTCAAACTGAATGGCTGAGCAAGGGCATTCGTGCATACAAATGCCGCACCCTTTGCAATATTCGTAGTCTATGCGCAACCGGCCTTGTTCATCCACGGAAATTGCAGAATCGGGACAATAATTTAAGCAATTTCCACACATGAAACAATCTCCGCAATGCAGGCACCGGGCGCTCTCGGTCACGGCATCTTCCTTGGTAAACCCCTTCGTAACTTCGGTGAAATTTTGAAAAAAATCAGTGGGATGGCGCTGGATTCCCTGCTGCCTGGCCGATGGAAGGTAATAGGTAAAATTGATGTCGTTAGGGAGAACGACTTCCGGCACATCAGTAGTTGGGTCGTAATTGAGATGACGCAACCAGGCGTGCACCTCCGCCGCCACTTTGTTGCCACTACCTATGGCTTCGGTGACGGTGCCACCCCAAGCCATGTCCCCGGCACAGAATACCGGCATATCACCGGAAAACCCGATTCGTCCTTGAACGGGTTTAACTTTTTGCTTTCCAAAAATAAAATCATCGTATCGCTGGCCAATTGCCGTCACCAAATGGTTCACGATTATGGAATGTTCCGATCCTGACACTGGTTTCGGACTTCTCCTTCCGGACTCATCGGGCGCGCCCAACTCCATCTTGGTAAGATTCAGTTCGAGGCTGTTGTTCTCTAATTTGGTTATGGAAAGAGGTGCCGTAAGAAATTCTATTACAACGCCTTCGGCGAGCGCCTCCTCCACCTCCGGTGCGATGGCGGGCATTTCCCGGATGGTACGCCTGTAATAAATGACTGGGACTGCTCCCAACCGCAGTACTGTCCGCGATACATCTATGGCCGTATTGCCTCCTCCAATGATGGCCACGGTGTCTCCTTTTCGGATGCCGGCATCATCGCCGTTCAATTTGAACTGATGCAAAAAACGGATGCCTTCTTTCACCAAATGCTCATTATCCATGCCGAGCCCACTGCCCACATGGGAACCAACGGCTGTGATGACCGCATCGAATTTATTTTCCAACTCAGTGAGTGTCATTTTGCAGTTGTATTCAATGCGGACTCCCCGCTTTGTGATGCGATTAATTTCCCGGTCGAGTACTTCATCAGGCAGCCGGAACCGGGGTATTCCTGTTCTCATCATGCCGCCTGCTTTTGGCAGCGCCTCAAAGACCGTGACCGGGTATCCTTTTTCACGCAACCTAAGTGCGGCGGTGAGCCCTGCAGGACCGGACCCAACGACTGCAATTTTTTCGCTGAAACTCTTTGGTGCTTCCAACACTGGACCAGGTGTGAATTGGTCGCCGAGAAAACGCTCTATCGCGCCAATGTTTAGGCCATCATCTAAATCGTTGCGATTGCAGTTTTGTTCGCAAAAATGAGGGCATACTCTGCCACAAATTCCTGGAAATGGATTGTGGCGATATAAAATCTTGAAGGCTTCTTCGAACTTCTGCTCCCCAACTTTTTTTACAAACCCACGCACATCGGTGCCGGCGGGACAACTCGAATTACAAGGTGGCGTCCGGTCAGCATAAACGGGAGTTAGCAACCGCCAGTTGCCCGTTTTATTTTCAGTCATGGGCACGGACCAATAGGGGGCTGACAAGCCCTGCGGCTCTGCTTTGGATACATGGTTGCCATTGTAAGGTTCGGCATCGTCATCATCCATTCCGGAATTGAGCGATTCTTGGAGGTAACTCGTGCTGATGCCCGTCTCCTCCAATTGCTCGAAGGCTGTGAAGGCTGCGTGGGCATTTGCTTTCGGTTTTGAAGGCACATTTTGGCGGATGATTTCTTCGGCAACGGACATGTCTCCGTCGAATATGCGAAGAAGTGCTCCAATCATGGCTGCATTTACAATTGGCAGGGATTTACTTCCCAGCCCCAATTCTATCGAAATATTTGTAGCGGGAATGGTGAATACCCGGGGGCACAAGTGGTGAAAATCTTTTGCCGGACGGGCTGTGTTGATGAGTACGGAACCAGCATCTTTCAGTCCTTTCACAACCGGTACCTGCTCGACCAAACTCTCGTCGAAGATGACCACGAGATGAGGTGAATAGATGTTGCTGCGGTTGAATATCTCGTGCCGGGCAACTCTGAGGAAGGCTTGGATGGGAGCGCCGGTGCGTTCCACTCCAAATGCGGGAAACGCCTGAACGTGAAAGTCGCCGAGCTTGCTAAAAACCTTTGCCAGAATCTCAAAAGCAGTGACCATTCCCTGGCCTCCTCTGGCGTGCCCTCTTATCTCCAACATGTCAAATAATTTTATAATGATTTATGCAGGTTCCTCAGTTGGGTAAAATTCCAAATTTTACCGGCTCAAATTCCTGATAATAATTGAAGACGAGCATGACTTTTGTCACCGAACAAGAATGATAGACCTTTACTGTTCGAATGTATTTTGCATACAATGAATTCCTTTCGTTATCATGCTGGGAAATAGCAGATGAGGTACCTTCAAGGTGGGTTGAATATTGCACTGCCTTCCTCCAAAAGGACGCGGCCCGTGTTTTCACGCAACCAGACGACCGGATTGGATTTCACGTGAAGCAAGCCTTTACGGATTTTTGGAAATGGCGGTTGGCAGTTAGTATATAGTGCCTTTTACATGTTGATAGGTTTCCGGTAATCGTACGGGCAAAATATTGGGCTATTAAAAACGAGACCCTGTAAGTCCATGACTTACAGGGTCTACGGGTACCCGGAGCGGGACTTGAACCCGCACGGCCCTTACGGGCCACTGGATTTTAAGTCCAGCGTGTCTACCAATTCCACCACCCGGGCAAACACAGGCTGTGAAGGTAAAAAAAAAGCCTTCACAAAGGAAGGCTTAGAGCGGAAAACGGGATTCGAACCCGCGACCCCGACCTTGGCAAGGTCGTGCTCTACCACTGAGCTACTTCCGCATTATCAGGTTGCTTTCTTTTAAGCGAGCGCAAATATAAGGACAGTTGATTCAATTAGTCAAAAAAATATTCCTTAGAAAGTGAAATAGTTTTTCAACAATTGAATAATCAACAATTGGTGTGGTGGAGTTCCCGGAATTCACTTTTTGTGCGGGAAGTTTTAGTTTCCAACCAACTCCGGGGTTTGGGTGAGCTGCACCCCCGCTTTTTTCAAAGAGGTTAAAACTGTCTCTATTTCTGATTGGTCTTGGGCCCTGCAGGCATCCGTAATCAATGCCACTTCGATGCCCATGTCAAGAGCTTCAATGGCCGTAGCCTCCACCTGTTCCTCCAAAGGCATGCCCGAGATGAACAGCTTTTTAACTCCTTTATTTTTCAAAAACTTCTTTAGGCCGGTTGATTTTGGGTTGCCGGCGTCAAAGAAAGCACTGTGTGGAATTCCGTCTTCTTCCGCACCCATTTCAAATACAGGATAAATATCCCGGGCAATAAGTCCCGGCGCAAACTCAGCTCCAAAACTGCCGCTAACGCAATACATGCTACGTAGCGATATGAGCTGACCTTCCAATTCGATGCAGTGGCCTGGCAGGCGCCACGGATGGTTCGCGGCAAAAGTCAGGTGGTTGGCTGGAAGAGAAAAATTGGCGGCAATGACCTGGTCAAACAATGGGAGGACCTTATTCACGACATGGATGAGCGTATCGCTACCCGGGACTTCCCGTGCACCTCCCGGAAGCAGGTCTGTTTGAATGCCAAT
>CAZPHZ010000070.1:0-11302 GCA_964586035.1 uncultured Saprospiraceae bacterium | reverse complement strand
CTCAACCATCTCAACCTCCTCAACCATCTCAACTTCCCATGGCTGACCAAAACTTTGTCGATTATGTAAAAATCTGTTGCCGTGCCGGCAAAGGGGGAGCGGGTAGTGCACATTTTCTGCGCGACCGCCGCAACCCGCGGGGTGGCCCCGACGGAGGTGATGGCGGCCGGGGTGGTCACATCATCTTGAGGGGGAACACAAACACCTGGACATTGCTGCATCTCAAATACAGAAAGCATGTCATTGCCGGCGACGGCGTCAACGGTTCCCGCAACAACAGCTCCGGAGCATATGGCCATGATGTCATACTCGATGTGCCGCCTGGCACAGTAGCCAAAGACGCTGAAACTGGAAAAATAGAATTTGAAATTACCAGTCAGGGCGAAGAAAGAATCCTTGTGGAGGGTGGCAGGGGCGGACTCGGAAACTCCAACTTCAAAACATCCACAAACCAGGCACCGGACTACGCCCAGCCCGGTGAGCCTGGAAAAGAGGAGTGGAAAATTCTGGAGTTGAAAGTGCTGGCCGATGTGGGCCTGGTT
Source organism: uncultured Saprospiraceae bacterium (assembly GCA_964586035.1). Classification (GTDB taxonomy): domain Bacteria; phylum Bacteroidota; class Bacteroidia; order Chitinophagales; family Saprospiraceae; genus UBA6168. The sequence continues at coordinate 10,760 of CAZPHZ010000070.1, read as the reverse complement.
GGGTTCCCCAACGCCGGAAAATCCACCTTGCTCTCCGCCATTTCCGCGGCCAAACCCAAAATCGCCGACTATCCTTTCACCACTCTTGTACCCAACCTCGGCTTCGTAAAATACCGGGCGAGTCAGTCGTTCGTCATCGCCGACATCCCCGGCATCATCGAGGGAGCTCACGAAGGAAAGGGCTTGGGCCTCCGCTTTCTGCGCCACATCGAGCGCAACTCCACCTTGCTCTTCATGGTGCCCTGCATGGCCGAAAGCATCGCCGCAGAGTATGAGGTGCTCGTCAATGAACTGCGGTTGTACAACCCGGAGCTACTTGACAAACCGCGGGTACTCGCCATCACCAAATGCGACCTGATCGACGCGGAAATTATCGAAATGCTCCGGCAAGACTTGTCCCCTGGCATTCCATCCGTGTTCATATCCTCCGTGGCCCAACAGGGCCTCGACAAGCTCAAAGACGTCCTTTGGGAATCCATGAACTTAGACTCCCCCACCGTAGGTTAACCCCCGAAAAGAAAAACGGCAGAACATCGCAAAGATGCCTGCCGGATATGTGTAACAATAGTGTAAAGGGCAACATGGGGTAGTGCAGGAATGCTTTGCCGGCGTTCGCGGGCAAAGTCCCGGGTGGCGCTGCATCGGAAGTCCGATTGCAGCGTCCAGGGCGAAATTTGTACAATACTCTACTTAACTTGACTTGAAAATAAAACTCGGTTTGCGGGAACACCGTGATTTTGGGATGCCGGTCTCCAGAATAGTAAAGAAGAAAAAATATCTCGTGAAAAAGCGAATTTTTAGTCTTCAGGCAGCCCTTAATTGCTGCCACATTATTTCTAAGTTTAATGTTTCAAAAATATTGCCATTCATTGTAATACGACGAATTTTCTTTAAATATTTTCAATTTTTTCTTCAAATAAATAACCATCCCTTCCCTGACATAAACCTGAATGGCTTATATCCAACGACTTAAAAATCTAAATAAATATTGCCTTCATTAAAAAAATCTATAAAAAAATGAAAGCAGGCTATCTTTACTGAATCATTTGCCAAACACAAAGCACATGCAGCTAAAATCGAAGCTGATAAGTCCCTTTGCGAAAAGGATTGCTAAAAACATCGAACGTTGGAGCATGGAAGCCACCGGCGCACAGGCTCACATCCTCCACAATTTGATTCAGTCCGGCCGGCGCACTGCTTTCGGCCGGGAGCATGGTTTTGATAAAATAAAGACCTACAATGCCTTCAGAGAGCACGTACCCATTCGTGATTACGAAAAACTGCGGCCCTATATCGAGCGCATTAAAAACGGTGAGAGCGGCGTGCTGTGGCCGGGACGCCCGAAATATTTCGCCAAAACCTCCGGCACCACATCGGGGGTAAAGTACATTCCACTGACGCGGGAGAGCATGCCCAACCATTTCGGCACCGCCCGCAATGCGCTATTCAATTATTACGCTCGCAGCGGCAATGGCAGTTGGCTTGATGGCAAACTGATTTTCCTTTCGGGCAGCCCCGAATTAGAGCTCGTGGGCGGCATTCCCACGGGAAGGTTGTCGGGTATCGTAAACCACGAAGTACCGGCCTGGCTACGCAGCAACCAACTGCCCTCCTACTCCACAAACTGCCTCGCAGAGTGGGAGGAAAAACTCGACGCCATTGTAGACGAAACCCTGGGGCTGGACATGCGCCTCATCAGCGGCATACCGCCCTGGGTGCAAATGTATTACGAACGACTACTGGAACGAAGTGGCAAGCGTTGCATCGGTGACATTTTCCCCAACTATTCAGTCTTCGTGTACGGCGGAGTGAACTTCGAGCCGTACCGGGCCAGTCTCGAAGCCCTCGTGGGTAAGCGCCTCGACACCGTGGAAACCTACCCCGCTTCCGAAGGCTTTATCGCTTTTCAGGACGACCCGAATGAGAAGGGCTTGCTGCTAAACACCGCCTCAGGCATCTTTTTTGAGTTCGTTCCGGCTACCGAAATTTTTAATGAAAACCCCACCCGGCTCAGCCTGGAAGACGTGGAACCGGGCGTCAATTATGCCGTCATCATCAACAACAATGCGGGACTTTGGGGCTACAACCTCGGCGACACGGTGGAGTTCGTTTCGACCAATCCCTACCGCCTTCTCGTCACCGGCCGCATCAAACACTTCATCTCGGCCTTCGGCGAACACGTCATTGGAAAAGAGGTGGAAAGGGCGATGCTGGCTGCCGCCAAAAATGCGGGGGCCAATATCGTGGAATTCACCGTGGCGCCACAGATTTCACCGGCGGAAGGCGGCCTGCCCTATCACGAATGGTTTGTCGAATTCGAGCAGCCGCCCAAAAACCTCGAAAATTTCGCCCGCCAGTTGAATGATGAAATGATTCGGCAAAACATCTATTACCACGACCTCATTTCAGGGAAAGTGCTCCGCCCGCTTAAGGTGATGCCATTGCAAAAAGATGCATTCCGGCAATACATGAAAACCTTGGGGAAACTCGGCGGACAAAACAAAGTGCCGCGCCTGTCGAACGACCGGGAGATTGCCGCTGGGCTCGAGGGTTTTCACCTTACATGCTAATCAGCAAGGTGCTTTCGTAAAAATTCCAGTGCCAGTTTGTTCGCCTCCTGTGCCGCCTGCTGGTTGTAACGCGGACTGCTCGGATTGGCAAATGCGTGGGCAGCGTCGTACCAATGGGTCTCCAAATTTTTGCCTGTGGCTTTGGCCAAGGCTTCGAATTTCCCAACTACTTTTTCGTTTATCCAATTGTCTTGTTTGGCAAAGAGGCCGAGCACATCCGCTTGCAGGGGTGCTAATTCATTTGCCTTCTCCACTGGCAGACCATAATACATCACACAGCCAGCGCCGCGACCGGCAGCAAAAATGCTGCTGCGCAGCGACCAACCGCCGCCAAAACACCAGCCCACCGTGGCGATGCGCGCATCAGGGCCGGCCACGTCGAGAGCACCTTTTATAATGGCATTGCAACGTTCGGGATTCACGGCATTCATCAACTCTCCGGCCTTGTCAGCGTCGCCGGTCACCCGGCCGTCGTACAGGTCGAGAGCCATGACGGTGACATTGCCGAGGCTGTCGGCGAGGCGTTCCGCTTCCCGCTTAATCTGGTCGTTGAGACCCCACCATTCGTGCATCATAAAAAGATATTTCCCGGAAGGAGTTACCGGTTTCAAGAGGTAGGCCTTACCGGTACCGCCATCGGGTGTCGGGAATTCCGTCATTTCGCCTCGCCCCTGAAAAGCTATGTTTTCGGGCTTTTCATGGGCCTTTCGAAAACTACTATCTTTGGCAAACCGTGCCATGTCGTCGACTTTGGAGGCCTGTTCTGCCACCGGTGCATTATTACAACTTATGAAAGCGAATGCGGCGAGTAGGAGTGCTGCGAGGGTGAATTTATGAACCATTTTCAGAAGTATTTCGTGAATTTTGAAACGGTTGTGTGCCGTTTACTTTTCTGCCAAAATGATGTATTGATAATCCAAAGAACAATCGTCGGAAGTGAATCCACTAAACCCGGCAGCGAGTAGTTCGTTTTCCACTTCATATAACTCGAGACGGATATTAGCCGGGGGATAACTGATGGGGATTCGCTTTTTCTTAAAATCCACAATGAGCACCTTACCCCCTTCGGGTAACACACTCAACAGGTTTTTCATGTATTCCACGCGGTTTTGAATGTAAATATAAGTATTGACGATGAGGATTATGTCTGCCTCACCGGCACGAAGATGGGGGTCGGAAGGGGTGGCCAACCTCGTTTCAAAACGTTGCTGGTATTTTGGGAGTAACTCCACCAATTTGATGCTGTCCATAAAATGAATAAAACGAGGATCCACCTCAATAGCGATCACTTTTTTTGCCGCCTGCGCCAACCGGCGTGAAAAGAAACCGGAGCCAGCTCCGAGGTCGGCGACAACCTTGCCGCTCAGGTCTCCCATTTTCCGGATAACAATTTCAGGCTTTTGCCAGACCACGCGGCCGGGGGGATCGTATTGGGTGAGCAAGGTGTCTAAACTAGCGGCATCGGATCCAGGCACCCGGGTGGAAGAGGTATCCACTGCCTGCTTGTTTTCAGGAGTTTCGGATTTGCTTTCATCCGCACAGCCGGCCGCGATGATCATGTAAAAAAGAATAACAAGAATTAAATCTGGATGGAATTTCATTTTGCAGATATATTTTACCGGTGATGGCGGTAAGTTTTTTATTTCTAAAATCAGGACCAACTGTCGCCGCTAAGATAATTGAAAAAGCCTCGCCTTTTTGAATTTCGCAACCTTATTACCTTTGGCAACGTTTTCTGCCTTTTGGCGGCAACCTGCTTCAATCGCTTCATTTTCACCAAAATAAATAAAGCTAATGGCCTATTTAGATACCACTGCCGATGTGTACAAAAAAGCAGCCCTCGAGCCTGAGGTTGGTCTGTGTTGTACCACCACCCCTATCTGGCAACTACCAGGGTTAGTTATTCCAGGGCGAATGCTGGAAATGAATTATGGCTGCGGCAGTACGGTGCATCCCCGCGACCTTGTGAATGAACCGAAAATACTCTACGTGGGAGTAGGTGGCGGCATGGAGTTGCTGCAATTCGCCTACTTCAGCCGCCAACCGGCCGGGGTTACCGGCGTGGATGTCGTGGACGAAATGCTCCAGGCCTGCATAGACAACTTCGCGGAAGCAGAGCGCCTGAACCCGTGGTTTCACTCGGGATTCGTCGAACTCAGCAAAGGAGACGCCCTCAACTTGCCGGTGAAAGATAGCAGCGTGGATGTGGCCGCACAAAACTGCCTGTTTAATATTTTCAAGATGGACGACCTTCGCAAAGCCCTCGGAGAGATGTACCGCGTGCTGAAACCACACGGAAAATTAGTGCTCTCCGACCCCGTCTGCGAAGAGACCATGCCATCGCACCTGCGCGAAGACGAACGCCTGCGGGCGCAATGCCTTACCGGCGCCATCCCCCTGAAAGACTACGTGGACATGCTAACAGGTGTGGGCTTCGGCACCATAGAAATCAGGGCGAAGCGACCCTACCGCCTTCTCGACCCCATGCATTACGACATCGATCACATGATTGCCATCGAGAGCGTCGAAGTCTGCGCTATTAAAGACCCCATGCCCGCCGATGGCCCCTGTGTTTTCACGGGAAAAACGGCCATCTATTACGGTATCGATAAGTTTTACGACGACGAAAAAGGCCATGTGTTGCAGTACAATCAACCTGCCGCCGTTTGCGACAAAACCGCCGGTGCATTGGCCGCCCTCGGCCGCAACGATATTTTCATTTCGGGTTCCACTTATTATTACGATGGGGGTGGGTGCTGTTGAGGAACGGCAACAATTTTGCATGTGTCATGATTTGACTTAACCTTGTTTGAGAAAAGGCTTTCCTTTTGGCTTGACGTCCAGCCTCATATTTTAGTAATTTTGCGCGCTGGATTTGCGTCGGGCCTTTCCAATCTAACCAAACCTAAAGGACTTTTGCAATAGCATAGCGTCAGGCGCTTGCCGTTGTTTTCAGTATTAATTTTCAAAACTTTTTCTCATGAATTACCGGCCTCTCATTTGTTTAATGTTTGGAATTACGATTTTCTGGTCTTGCGGTGATGCTTCTTCAAACTCCACCAATAGGGAACAAACCTCGGGAGGTAGTGCCGCTGGTTTTGAAACGTTGCCCTCCTCAGCCACCGGAATTACTTTCGATAATGAAATTGATGTAAACAAGGTGAAAAGCCCTTTGGAATACATCAACGTTTACAACGGCGGCGGCGTAGCCATAGGCGACATCAATAACGACGATCTGCCAGACATCTATTTCGGCGGCAACCTCACCGATAACAAACTCTACCTGAACAAGGGCAACTTTCAGTTCGAAGACATCACGCAAAAAGCCGGCGTGGCTTGCGCCAATAGCTGGAGCACCGGTGTCACTATGGCCGATGTCAACGGTGACGGATTCCTCGATTTTTACGTCTGCCGCGGGTATTACGAAGACCCCGCCAAAAGGCAAAATCAGCTTTTTATCAACAATGGAGACCTTACATTTTCGGAAAAAAGCAAAGAGTATGGTCTGCAGGATTCCAATTACAGCATCGTTGCAACCTTCCTCGATTACGACAAAGACGGCAATACCGATTTGTTCGTGGGAAACCACCCGCTGAGACGGATGGAATCTTATGAGCAGCACGTAATAAAATGGAAGAAACCTCCATTGGAGTTTAGCGACCGACTTTATCATAACAACGGGGATGGCACTTTCTCCGACGAAACCGTACATGCCGGACTGCTGAATTACGGCTGGACCCTCGGAACCGTTGCCGCCGACCTGAACCAGGATGGCTGGACGGACATCTATGTATCCGTTGACCACTCCGAGCCCGACAGGTATTATTTGAATAATGGCGATGGCACTTTCTCCGAAGTATCCAATCAAAAAATGCGGCACATATCCTATTCCAGCATGGGAACCGACGCCGGAGACATCAACAACGACGGGAAACTCGACCTGGCCATCGTGGAGATGCTGGCCACCAACAATTTCGATGAAAAAACAAAGATGGCCCCCATGAACCCTACCCGATTCTGGGCATTTGTGGATGTGGGCTACGAGTTTCAGTACATGCGGAATATGCTCCATCTCAATATGGGTGAGGGCACTTTCAGCGATATCGGACAAATGGCCGGAACCAACCGGACAGACTGGAGCTGGTCTTCGCTCATCGCCGACCTTGACAACGACGGCTGGAAGGATTATTATGTCACTAATGGCAACCTCCGGTCGTACCTCGACAAAGACCATCAGAAGAAGATGATCAAGTCAATGGAGAAGGCTACTGCCGCCAACCAGTCCAAAAAACTCCTCATCGCGGATTTTGGTAAAACGGCACCCACTGAAAAGGTGAAAAACGTTTTTTTCAAAAACAATGGGGATCTGACGTTTTCTGAAATGGGGGGAAAATTTGGCCTCGACCATCCCGGGTTTTCCTCCGGGGCCGCGTATGCCGACTTAGACAACGACGGCGACCTGGATTTGGTGGTAAATAACACCAACGAAGTTGCTGCTGTTTATAAAAATATGTGCCGGGAAAACACCGGCAATAACTACCTGCGCATCAAGCTGCAACATCCCGGCACCATTTGCCCCATTGGCACCAAAGTCACCATAGAAACAGATGCAGGCCTCCAGTTCCAGGAATTCACTTACAGCCGGGGCTATCAATCTTCTGTGGAGGGCATCCTTCATTTCGGTTTGGGAAAGGAGGACCTCGTGAATTCATTAACGGTACAATGGCTGGACGGAAAAGAGCAAACGCTTGCAGACGTGCAACCCAACCAGGTCCTTGCATTGCGCTATCAGGATGCCGGTATAGCACCCGCAAGTACGCAAGATTCACCCCTTCTTTTCGCAGATGAAACTGCCGGGTCGGGCATTGATTATGCCCATAAGGAGACCATTTTCGACGACTACGCGATACAGGTTCTCCTCCCTCATAAAATGTCCCAATTCGGCCCTTCCGTCAGCACCGGCGATGTGAACAAGGATGGACTCGAAGATTTCTTTGTGGGCGGAGGCAATGGCCACTCCGGAGCTTTATACTATCAAAATAAAAATGGCAAATTCACCAAATCAGAATTCCCCACATTCGTTGGAGATGCCATTTGCGAAGACATGGGTAGTGCAATTTTTGACGTCAATAATGACGGCTATCCAGATATGTACGTCGCCAGCGGTGGTGATGAATACGAGAAAGGCAGCGAACTTTACAAAGACCGGCTCTACATCAATGTGGGCAACGGTGAATTGCGAAAGGTAAAACATGCCCTGCCCGATCTTCACACCAGCAGCAGTTGCGTAAAACCATTCGATTTCGATGGAGACGGCGACCTCGACCTCTTCGTAGGCGGCCGCCAGGTGCCCGGTCGCTACCCTTCCCCCGCCAACAGCACACTTTTGGAAAATGTGGCCGGAAAATTCAGGGATATCACTGCTGCCAAAGCGCCCGAATTCCTCGAATTGGGCATGGTGACCGACGCTATCTGGACCGACTTCAACGGCGACCAAATGCCCGACCTTCTCGTCGTCGGCGAGTGGATGCCTCTCACTGTTTTTATTCAAAAAGACGGAAAATTCGTGAATGCCACTGCCAGCTTCAGCCTCGGAAACACCACCGGGTGGTGGAATAAAATAGCCAGCGGCGACCTCGACAACGACGGCGACCAGGACTACGTCATCGGCAACCTCGGCCTCAATTATAAATACAAGGCTTCGCCGGAAAAACCATTCCACGTGTATGCCGCTGATTTTGATAAAAACGGCACCTTCGACATTGCGCTGGGTTATTTCCTCAAAGACGATGTGCTCTACCCCGTACGGGGGCGCCAATGTTCGTCTGAGCAGGTACCAGCCATCGCCGAAAAATTTCCGACTTACAATGAGTATGGCAAGGCCTCCATCTTCGAAGTGTATGGCGATAAGCTGAAAGATGCCCTCCATTACGAAGCCAAAGTGTTTACCTCATCGGTTCTGTTAAATCAGGGCAATGGCAAATACGAGCTGTCGGCCCTTCCTCCCGAGGCGCAAATTGCTCCAGTGAACGGCATCGTGCTGCAAGACTTTAACGGAGACGGGAACCTGGATTTGGTCATTGGCGGTAACCTATTCGTCTCGGAAGTGGAAACCGGTCGAGCTGATGCAGGGAAAGGACTATACCTCCAAGGCTTAGGTGACGGTCATTTCAAGCCCTATTTTCCCTACGAAAGCGGGCTCAATATTCCCGGGGATGTGAAAGATATAATTCCCATCGTGACCCCACATTCAAACGAAAAATGGATGCTGGTCTGTAACAACAACGACAAGTTGCAACTGATAAAATGGACCGGCGATAAAGGACGGGAATTGACGAGCCTGAAATAGACCGGATATTTGAAAATCTACAGAGGGCCTGTCGCCAAGAAGCGACAGGCCCTCTGGCATCTTATCAATATGGCAGGGCCGGCAATACTTTCCCGGTGGCTTCGCCAAAGCCGATGCGCACGCCGTTGGCCTCGCCCCAGCCTTTCATAATCACCGTATCGCCGTCGAGGATGGATTTCCGCACGGTTCCATCTGGCATTTTCAGGGGTTTAGTGCCTTTCCAGGCAATTTCGAGCATGGAGCCGTAACTGCCGGGCATACTGCCGCTGATGGTACCGCTGGCACAGAGGTCTCCGGTGCTGAGGTTGCAGCCACCCACGGTGTGGTGCGCCAGTTGCTGGGCCATGTTCCAATACATATTTTTAAAATTGGAATGGCACACGGTAAAAGGCGCTCCACCTTCGGGCTGTATTTGTACCTCCAGGTTGACGTCAAACCTCTTTTTCCCCTCGTATCGCAGGTAAGGCAGCGGCTCCGGGTCTTGCACGGGGCCGGCTATTCTGAAAGGTTCGAGGGCTTCCAGCGTCACCACCCACGGAGACACCGTGGAGGCGAAGTTTTTTCCCAAAAAGGGGCCGAGGGGGACGTATTCCCACTTTTGTATATCTCGGGCCGACCAGTCGTTGAAGAGCATCAGCCCGAAGATGTGGTCTTCGGCCTGTGCCGTTTTCACCGGCTGGCCCAGTTCATTGGGCGCGCCCACCACGAAGGCCATCTCCAACTCGAAGTCGAGCAACTTCGATGGTCCGAACACCGGTTGCTCTGCTCCGCCGGGCATGGTTTGCCCCAACGGGCGGCGGACAGGGGTGCCGGAAACGACGATGCTCGATGCCCGTCCATGATAGCCGACGGGCAGGTGTTTCCAGTTCGGCATGAGCGCGTTGGCGGGGTCGCGAAACATAGTGCCCACATTGGTGGCGTGTTCCATGCTGGAATAAAAATCGGTGTAATCGCCGATTTTCACGGGCAGCAACATTTCCACCTTTTCCATAGGGTGCAGGAAGTGCCAGGCGAGGCCTTGGGCCTCTTCGCTATTGACATCGAAAATGTCAGACAGGCGGTTGCGCAGGGCATTTGTTTTGGCTTTGCCCAATGCCATAAGGTCATTGAGATAGCGGTTGTTAAATACCTCATTGTTTATTTCCAACTCGTCGAAAAGGGCCAGATAGTTCATCACGGCGAGGTCGGCCACGTTGCCGCCGATGGCTGTACATACCCGTGGGGCGGGGTTGCTTTTTGTTCGAAATATGCCAAAAGGCAAATTCTGAATGGGGAAGTCACTGTCTTCAGGCACTTCCACCCAGGAAGTGCGCGTTGGGTTGTTGGCTTGCATGCAAATCAATGGATTAAAACGGGCGGCTGCCATGCCAGGCCGGCCGCCCGTTTTCAGGTCATTTTTTCAAAACAATTCTCTCGACGGCCGTTTTTCCGTCGGTGGATAATTGCAGCAAATATACCCCCGCTGGATAGTTTGACAAATTGAGCGAGGCGGCAAGTGCTCCCGGGGCGAGTTTTTGCCGTTGCAACTGTACGCCATGCGTGGTGTACACCGTCACTTCGAGTGCTTCGCGCAATGGCGCTGTGAGTTTCACGTACAGTGGCCCGCCGGTCGGGTTGGGCTGCACCTGTATGGCCACTCCGAACAACTCGTAGGTGGCACCGGAAGTTATTTCAAAGCTGAAGGGAGCCGGAGTGGTGCCGCCGCAATCGTTGAAAGCCGTGACCCGCCAGAAAAAATTGTTGTTCGCCCCGGCCAACACAGACGCCGGAGTATAAGAAGTTTGGCTCGTGGTCGTATCCGCAACGAGGCTGGTGAAATTATCATCTGCCGCCACCTCCAA
>CAZPHZ010000069.1:0-11321 GCA_964586035.1 uncultured Saprospiraceae bacterium | reverse complement strand
ACGCAATACGGGCGGTTCCCAAACCGCCCCTCCAACGACCTGCTAGCGAATGAAGGGCCCCAAGCGCGCCATGCGGGGCCACCATCGTCCCGGTCAACGGGACCCGGAACAGACACTCCGCCACAGCAGCCAGCGGGGGACGCCCCCCAGCCAGTCTCGCAGCAGTAAAAGAACCCGCCAGAGTGCCCAGCGCATGCGCCAGGAAAGGGAAGAGGAAATGACAAGCCCTTGGTAATTTTCGATGAAAGCCTTCTAACAAAGGTGTGGTCAGCCAGCGATTTGCAACAATTCATTCAGCATCATAGCGGTAGCGCCCCACAATACTTTGCCATCCAGGTCGAAATAGGGTACATTTTTCAAGACCAGATGCTCTGCGATGCGAATGTCGGTATTTTTCACGGCGCCCTCTTTTTGGAAATGCGAGAGCGGCACCGTCAGAACGGCACTTACTTCCTCCTCCTGTAATTCAAAAGTTGGCTCACTTTCGAGGAAACCCACGTATGGATGCACCTGAAAATTGCTGACGGGAATGTACAATTCTGTGAGTTTGCCGAGTACCTCGACTCGCTCACGGCGTATGCCCACCTCCTCTTCCGCTTCGCGCAAAGCCGTCTGTTCAAGGTTCTGGTCTTCCGGTTCGTATTTGCCGCCAGGAAACCCTATCTGTCCTCCATGCCGGTCGCCATCGGTTTGATTGCGCACGATGAGCACCACATGCCACGCTTCTTTTTTCTGAAACAAAGCCGCCAGAACGCCGGCTTGCCGCGCATCTGCCGGAGTGGCCGGATTGAGCCGCCGGGTGGTGTGCGCCATGCGCATTTGTGCTGCCTTGCCAGGCAAAGGCCGCCCAAGCTTGTATGTCAGATTTTGGATGAAATTATCAGGCATGGCTGTTTATCACCGAAGTGATTGCTCAAAGTAATCGCATTGGTGAACACTAATTTTATTCTTTTTCATCAGAGGTCACAGCTAAACGCAACTCATTCAACTGCTCGGTTGCGATCTCTGAGGGTGCATCGATCATCATATCCCGGCCCATATTATTTTTCGGAAAGGCGATGAAATCGCGGATGTTCGTTTGGCCGCTCATCACGGCACAAAGCCGGTCGAAGCCAAAGGCGATACCTCCGTGAGGGGGTGCGCCATACTCGAATGCACCGAGCAGAAATCCAAACTGGTTTTCTGCTTCTTCTGGCGTAAATCCCAGCAATTTGAAGTTTTTCTCTTGCATGGCCCGCTCGTGGATACGGATAGAACCACCGCCGATTTCCACGCCATTGATGACGAGGTCATAGGCATTGGCCCTTAGGTGTTTAAGGATTTCGCGATCGTCGCTTGCCATTTTATGTGCATCTTCCGGAAGAGGCGAGGTAAATGGGTGATGCATGGCAAAGAAGCGCTGTGCGTCGTCATCCCATTCGAGTAGAGGAAATTCCACCACCCAAAGAGGCTTGAAGTCGCCGGGTTTCATCAGGCCCATGCGGCGGCCCATTTCAAGGCGCAATTCGTTGAGCTGTTTGCGGGTTTTTTCGGCTTCGCCGGAAAGTATTAGCAGGAGGTCGCCGGGCTTGGCGTTGAATTTTTCAGACCAGGCTTTCAGGTCTTCATCGCTGTAAAATTTGCCGACGGAGGACTTAAAACTGCCATCCTCATTCACTTTCACATGAACCAAACCCTTGGCACCTATTTGTGGCCGTTGCAACCATGCTGTGAGGCCTTTCAGGTCTTTGTTGGAATAAGCATCAGCCTGTCCTTCGGCGCAGATTCCAACTACGAGTTCCGCATTGTCGAAAATACCAAAACCTTTGCCTTGGGCCACATCATTCAACTCGACGAACTCCATACCAAAGCGGGTATCGGGTTTGTCGGAGCCAAAGCGCCGCATAGCTTCGTCGTATCGAATCCGAGGAAAGTCGGAGAATTCTAGTTTTAGAATAGTTTTGAAAAGATATTTTGTCAACCCTTCAAACGTACTCAAAATGTCGTCTCGACTTACGAAAGCCATCTCACAATCTATCTGCGTAAACTCCGGTTGCCGATCGGCACGCAGGTCTTCGTCGCGAAAGCATTTCACGAGCTGGAAGTACTTGTCCATGCCCGCCACCATTAATATTTGTTTAAAAGTTTGAGGCGACTGAGGGAGGGCGTAAAACTGGCCGGGATTCATGCGGCTTGGCACCACGAAATCGCGGGCACCCTCCGGCGTGCTTCTTATCAGGCAGGGAGTTTCCACCTCGATAAAACCCTCGTCAGACAGGTATTTTCTCGTTTCTATGGCAACATTACTGCGAAAAATGAGGCTTTGCTTCACGGAGTTGCGACGGATGTCGAGATAGCGGAATTTCATACGCAGGTCGTCTCCACCGTCCGTGTCGTCTTCGATAGTGAAAGGCGGCACTTTCGAAGCGTTCAGCACGTCTAATGCGGTCACTTGTATTTCGATGTCGCCAGTGGGACGGTTCGCGTTTTTGTTGGAGCGCTCCCGCACCAAGCCGTTGGCAGAGATTACGAATTCCCGTCCAAGTTTTCGGGCATCCTTGCAGAGTTCAGCGTCGTCTTCCATATTGAAGACCAATTGGGTGATGCCGTACCGGTCGCGCAGGTCGATGAAGGTCATGCCACCAAAGTCGCGGTTGATTTGGACCCAACCTGAGAGTTTCACTTCTTGTCCAACATGCTGCATTCGCAGCTCTCCGCAATTATGTGTACGATACATTTTATTAGGTTTGATTGTTACTGATTTTGGGATATACGTTGATGCAAATAAATCGCAAGTATTCGGAAAAAGGAGCGCAAAAGTAGGGGGTTCTACGCTAAAAGAGAGGGGGTGTTTTAGAATTTGACACGTTTTTTGAAAGTAATAGAAGTGCAGGCCCGGCAACCGATACTTTCCCCCCTTATCCCATGCCGGAAATAAATTTCATCAATTCTATGTGGGAATTCTGAAGGCGAATTATAAATTTGCTTTCCCTTCGGTAAATTTTTCCACGCATTAACGTCGTTTTATTCACCCTGCAAAATTAGCTACGAAAAGAGCGAGTTGTCATGAAAAGAATCTTACTGATACTCATAATACCGGTTTTTACACTGGCTTTCAGGGGGGGCGTCCCGGAGGATTTTGTATATCCGAAAAATTATTTTCGCTCTCCGGTAGACCATACTTTACTGCTTTCAGGTACCTTCGGCGAGTTGCGATCCAATCACTTCCACGCCGGTATCGACATTAAATCGAGCAAAGGGGTACCGGGTGATAGACTTTATGCTACAGCTGGCGGGTACATCGCCCGAATAAAAGTGGACCCAGGAGGGTATGGTCATTCGCTATATATCAATCACCCCAATGGATATACATCAGTATATGCCCACCTCATTAAATATGCCGATGAAATAAACGAATACGTCAAGGAACAGCAATACGCCCAAAAATCATTCGCTGTAAACCTGATACTCACTCCGGACAAATTTCCAGTGACACAAGGGCAGGTCATCGGGCTGATGGGTAATACAGGGTCTTCCAACGGAGCTCATTTGCATTTTGAAATCCGGGATACGAAAACCCAAAACCCAATAAATCCACTTCTTTTCGGATTTAGTGTGACAGATAACGTGGCTCCCAAAATGCATGCATTGAAAGTTTATGCTTTGGACGACGAGCGGGAGGAGAGCAGCACACACTCTTTTGCCCTGTACCAATCTAATGGTAATTACCGCATAAAAAATGACACGCTAACCATTGACGCATGGCATGCCGGTTTCGGACTCAAGGTCTATGACCATTTCGACCGGGTGAGCAACTGGAATGGCATCTTTGCTCTTGCCATGTACCTAAACGACAGCCTCGTTTACGATTTTGATCTCGAGCACTTTTCCTTTGATGAAACGCGCTACATCAATGCCCATTGCGACTATGTGGAAAGAGTGACGCGCAACAGCTATTACAATCGCTGCTATACGCTGCCTGGCAATCATCTTTCCATTTACAAGCACCTGAAAAAAAATGGTGTAGTGGATTTGTTCAAAGACAAACCTCAGAAAATAACATTGGTAGCTTCCGATGTCGCAGGCAACGAGTCGACTCTCGAGTTTTGGGTGAGACGCGGCGAAACCGCCACCGCTAAACTCGTTTCCGACGAGCCTTATAATTACATGTTGCCTTACGACGAAGGGAATATGATTCAGACGGAGGGCTTGTACCTCCATCTGCCCAAGGGGGCCCTTTATGAAAATCTATACCTGAAGTACCAGGTTGCGGGAGAACTGGCGCCGGACTCTTATTCACCGGTTCATCATTTACACGACAGCACAACGCCGGTTCACAGCTATTTCGACTTAGGCATTCGGCCAACTGTCTCCATTCCCGCCGAATTGAAGCCAAAAGTTTTCGTCGCATACCGTGTTGGAAAAACCATTATGAACTGCGGAGGCATATGGAAAGACGGTTTTTTACGCACCAAGGTGCGCGCCTTCGGCAACTATTGCATCATGGCCGACGACGTGGCACCCACCATCAAACCCGTCACATTTACTTACAACATGAGGGGTTACAGCAAAATGAAATTTAAAATAGGGGATAACATCAGTACTGCCCCGAATGTGCAAGGACTGACTTTTGAAGCCCGCGTTGATGGTGAATGGATACTCATGGAATACGACAGAAAGACAGCCACGCTCACCCATTATTTTGACGAGCACATAGCGAAAGGCGATCACGAATTCAAATTAGTGGTTAAAGATGCCGCCGGTAATGAAAAAATTTACCAGAAAAAATTTGCGCGCTAAACAACCCTTTAGATGCTTGCCTGTTACGTGACTGCTATCATTTTTTTATAAACAAAAACACGTATGACCAAGCTAAAAGAAGGCGATAAAGCGCCCGCATTCAGGGGCAAAAACGAAAACGGCAAAGACATCTCGCTCGATGATTTCAAGGGCAAAAAACTCATCCTTTATTTTTATCCGAAAGACAGCACCCCCACCTGCACCGTGGAAGCCTGCAACCTGCGCGACAACTTCGCCCCGCTGAAAGAGAAAGGTTTCGAGATACTCGGCGTAAGCCCCGACAGCGCCAAAAGGCACCAGAATTTTATCCGCAAACACAACCTGCCCTTTCCACTCCTCGTGGATGAAAACCTCTCCATCCTCAAGGCCTACGGCGTCTGGGGGCAGAAAAAAATGTTCGGCAGGGCCTACGACGGCGTGTTGCGTACCACCTTTGTCATTGACGAAAACGGCATCATCGAAAAGGTCATCCCAAAAGTGGAAGCAAAGCGCCATGCACAGCAAATTCTCGAAGCACTCGGCATGTCCTGATTCCCGTTTTTCGAAATACTCCTAAGTTTGGGCTTTTGAATGGCTGAATGGTCAGATGCTCCATAACTTTTCAGACCATTCATCCATATAGCCATCCATCATTTAAAATGAAACCGACCTTACTCATACTTGCTGCCGGCATGGGCAGCCGCTACGGGGGCCTCAAACAACTCGACGCGGTGGGAGAACACGGCGAGGCCATCATGGACTACTCTATTTTCGATGCCATCCGGGCGGGCTTCGGAAAGGTAGTGTACGTCATCCGGCGCGACTTCGAGGCCGCTTTTAAAGAAAAAATCGCCAGCCGCTGGGCCGGAAAAATCGAACAGGACTTCGCCTTTCAGGACATGACCAGCTACGTGCCTGCCGTTGCCGGCCAGGTGGAGCGCCAAAAGCCCTGGGGTACTGCCCACGCCATCCTCGTGGCAAAAGAGGGGGTTCACGAGCCGTTCGTAGCCATCAACGCCGACGACTATTACGGCTTTGCCGGTTTTGATAAAATGGCCCGTTTTCTCTCCACCGAATGTGGCCCGGCGCAGTACGGCATGGTGGGCTATGTGCTGAAAAATACCCTGTCCGATCACGGCGTCGTATCGAGGGGAGTGTGCAGCATGGACGAACACCACCACCTCGCAACAGTGACCGAATGCACCGGCATTCGGCCCGAAGACGGGGGCATTTTTTATACAAATGATAACGGTGAAGAAGTACCTCTGGACGGCGAAGCCCTCGTTTCGATGAATATCTGGGGTTTCCACCCCCGCATTTTCGATTTGCTGGAAAGCGGATTTGCAGAATTCGTAAAAGCCCATGCCGCCAACCCTAAGGCCGAGTTCTACATCTCCACCTTCACCAATCAGTTGATAAGGGAAAAGGCAGCCACCTTTGCCGTGTTGCCCAACGACGACAAATGGTACGGCGTCACCTACCAGGCCGACAAACCCATTGTGCAAAAGGCTTTTGCCGGCATGACGGCAGCCGGGAAATATCCGTCGCCATTGTGGGAATGAGCGTTCCGCTAAAAGACAAAACACAGAGGCACGGAGGACACAGAGAATCCAAATAGTCCTCCGTGCCTCTGTGTTGGGAAAAAGCCTACAACTTAAATTCGATGGAATAAACGGCCATTCCTGCCGGTGCCCATTTGGGGCCTTCTTTGAGGAGACGGATGGCTTCGGCATCGCAGCCAAAGCCCAATGATTTGAGTACCGCGATGTCCGTCGGGTTGCCGCCGGCATCAATGCGGAAGCTCAGCATCACCGTACCTTCCACCTTGTTTTGGGCGGCAGATTCGGGGTAGCGCATTTTTTTATGCAGGTATTTTTTAAACCTCTTAAAGCCGCGTTTTGGCGATGGGGTTGTTGTGGCGGCAGCAGCGCTGGCATCCAGCTTTTTCGAGCGGCGGGCTTTCCTGCCGGTCACCGCTACCTCCGACAGTTGGTCCGCGTGCTCCTCCAACTGCACTTCTACGAATGAATCTGCGCCGAGTGGCACTTCCCTGCTTTCAAATCCGATATAATTTATTGCAAGCGTATTGGAAGAGTCTCCGACTTCTATGGCGAAGTTGCCGTCAATATCTGTCTGGGTCACCCGGCCGGTGCTTTTGTCCAAAACGCTGGCACCGATGAGTGACACGCCGGAGGAGTCGGTCACCCGGCCGGTGATGCGGCGAGTGGCGGGTTTTTTTTCGGCAGGGGATATTCGAGGTACAGCGGCAGCCTCCTCCTGGAAGACCTCCCCGGCCGCAGGTTTACCTGCTTCTTTGGCACCAATAGATGAGTCGGCTGCCGGGGACTCGTTGGCAGATGCGACGGCAGGAGCAGGTTCTTGAGGGTGCGCTTCGGCAGTTTTCAAGTGGGCGGGCATCGGCTCATTTTGAACGGGTGGTTCGACTGGTTCGGGCTGCAGGTCTTTTGGCAGTGTGGCGGCCGCATCGCTCACTGTTTCTTCCCCTTTTGGCACAACTGGCCCGGCAGAAGGTTGAATGGTGTCGGCGGGCATTGGTGCAGCCTCTTTTGCAATTTCGGCCAGGCCGCCGGCATTCATTTCCCGTTGGTTAAACTGCTGCAATACCAGCCATGTCGCCACCAATAGGGTGCCAACGGCGGCAACCCTGATTGTGTAAAAAACAATGCCCCGGCGTTTTTTTCCGTAGCGCTGCCGCAGGCGAGCCTTCAGGCGGAGCACGGCGAGGGCATGGTCGTCGTCGGGTAAAGAGCGATAACCCTCCATGGCCTCCGCCACGAAGGGGTCGTCTTTGGCGAGGGCATCCAGTTCCTGCTCGTCGCGGTAGGTAGCCTCCCCGCTGAACCACCGTTGCAGCAGTTTTAACCGTGTTGTATGTTTCGATTCAGGCTTCATTTTCAGTTCATGAATTGACGCACTATTTTCTCACGCCTCATGCCTCTCACCTCTCTTTTTTTCCATGCAGATGCGCAGATTGCGGCGGCCGTTTTGAATATTGGAGCGCACCATACCGAGGAGTTCCCCGGTTTCGTCCGCTATTTGTTTGTACGACTTGCCTTCGTAGTAAAACTGCATGACACATTGGCGTTGCGAAGTGTTCAGTTTTTTTAAACAATCTTTCAGTGCGGCTTCTTTGCCGTCTTCCTCAAAATCTTCCACTGGATGCACGGCACCGGCAGAATGCACAACCTCGGCCTGTTTTCCCGGTGGCATTTCATCGAAAGAGACGGTTCTGTTTTTCTTTCGCAGTTGCATCAGGCAGTGATTTTTGGCCACCACATGCAGCCACGGGCGGAACTGCCGGATGTCTTGCGTTTTCATTTTTTCCACTAACGATTCGAAAATATTCATCACCGCATCTTCAGCCAATGAGCGGTTCTTGAAATACTTCAAACACACGCCGAACACCAACTCAACATACCGCTCGTACAAAACGCCGAGGTGCTCCAAATCTTCCGTCTTCCGGTACAACTGTACCAGTTCGTCGTCGGATAATCCGGTGATATTTCGGCGAAAGTATTTGAGCATTCAGGTGGCGAATGAATAAGCCCGGCAAAAGTTAGTTACGGGCCGGATTTTGATTTTTACGTTAGAATACCTGCCCTTTTCGGTTGATGTGCTCCAACAAATCCTTGTTGTCAATTTGCTTAAGCAAAGAAACATCGAAGGTGTAGGGCAGAAGGAGGTCGTCTAATTTCAGGCAGATTCGGTTGAGCGACCGGAAATTCAATTGCCTGCCGGCAAGGGTGATGTCAGTATCAGAGCCCGGCATATCCATACCTTTCTCCCGCGAACCGTAAATAACAGTTTTCCCCACCTCCGGGAACCGGGAGAGGACCTCACAATTGCTGTTGATGATATGTTCAGACAAACCGAATCTCATGGGTTGACACATTTTCCCATTGAATAATCGTCAAATTTACAAAAAAGATTCCCCATCTGTGTAATCTGCTTTCCCTCCTGCATCCTTCGCCCGTCAATTCATTTTTCACCAAAAAAAAACGCAGTTATGAAAGCCATCATCAGTATGCTTGCCATTTTTTGCCTGGCGGCAATTTACCAACCCACCCCGAAACAACACACCCTGAAAGGACGAGTCTCGGACGACACCGGCCAGCCCGTCATCGGCGCCAATGTGGTCGTAAAAAACACAAAGAACGGCACCGTGACGGACATCAACGGCGAGTTCTCCCTCACCACCTCCAACCGATGCGAGACGCTGGAGTTCACTTACACCGGATTCGAAAAAGTCACCGTAAAGAAACCCTGCGAGGGCGATTTCATAGAGGTGACCATGAAGGCCGGCCCGGGGCAGTTGGAAGAAGTGGAAGTGACCAGAATGTCCGTAAAAAAAAGACACCGGCTTTTCAATAAGGCCGCCGCCGCCGATGCGATGATGGCCCCCGCCTATGCACCGGGCTTCTACAAAGAAGACTACCCCGCCTTTAACACCGAAGACTACGACCGCATCAATGAAAACCGTTTTTTCGAGGTGACGCAGAACCCACTTTCCACCTTCTCCATAGATGTGGATGCAGCATCGTACAGCAACCTGCGCCGTTTCATCCAGAACGGCCAAATGCCGCCTGCCGACGCCGTGCGCATCGAAGAGATGGTCAACTATTTCGACTACGAATACCCCCAGCCGCAGGGCGATGCTCCCTTTGCGGTAGCAACCGAAATTTCAAAATGCCCGTGGAACGACCAAAACCGCCTGCTGATGATAGGTATGCAGGGCAAAAAAATGGCCACTGAAAACCTGCCCCCTTCCAACCTGGTGTTTCTCATTGACGTCTCGGGCAGTATGCAGGATTTCAACAAATTGCCGTTGGTGAAATCATCCATGAAAATGCTGGTGAACCAGCTTCGCAAACAAGACCGGGTGGCAATGGTGGTGTACGCCGGAGCAGCGGGATTGGTGCTGCCCTCCACTTCCGGTGCCGACCGGCAGAAGATTCTCGACGCCATCGAACGGCTTGAGGCGGGGGGCAGCACGGCAGGTGCCGCCGGCATCAAACTGGCCTACCAGACTGCGCGGGAGCATTTTGCCAAAAAGGGCAACAACCGCGTCATCCTCTGCACCGACGGCGATTTCAACGTGGGCACCAGCAGCGATGGCGAACTAGTAGGCCTGATTGAAAAAGAGCGGCAGAGTGGCGTGTTCCTCACCGTGCTCGGCTACGGCATGGGCAATTACAAAGACAATAAAATGCAGAAACTCGCCGATGCCGGCAATGGAAACCACTATTACATTGACAATATCAACGAGAGCAAAAAAGTGCTCGTCAATGAGTTCGGCGGCACGCTGTTCACCATCGCCAAAGACGTGAAAATTCAAATCGAATTCAACCCCGCCAAAGTGCAGGGTTACCGCCTCATCGGTTACGAAAACCGGCTGCTGAACAAAGAGGATTTCAACGACGACAAAAAAGACGCGGGCGAACTCGGCGCCGGTCACCGCGTGACGGCCCTTTACGAAATCATTCCCGCAGGTGTGAAAAGCACCTACCTCGCCTCCGTGGATGACCTGAAATACCAGAAAACCGAAGTGGCAAAATCAGCGGGTAAAACGGACGAAATGCTCACCATCAAATTGCGGTATAAAGCGCCGGATGGCGATGAGAGCAAGCTGATTGAAAAACCCGTCTCTGATACCCGGGTTGGGGCAAAAAGTACCAGCGACAACTTCCGCTTCGCCGCTGCCGTGGCCGAATTCGGCATGTTGCTTCGCAACTCGGAGTTTAAAGGCAGTGCCACTTATGCCCACGCAGCCAGACTGGCAAAAAGCGCCCTCGGCAAAGACCAAAACGGCTACCGTGCCGAGCTTTTGCGCATGATAGAATCCGTGCAGTCGCTGGAAGAGCCAGAGGTAACGCGGCAATAGGGCGGGGAGTTTTAGTCTTCAGTCCGCAGTCTTCAGTCGGATGCAGAGGAAGACTGCGGACTATTCTCCGCCCCGCTTCACGGTTGTCTGACAAGGTTTGGCCGAGAAATGCCACATCTTTTTGGGTCACGAGGTTGAAGCGTTGAAGTTCCAATGATTTGAGTTCGTAATAAATCTATGGAGGAAACACAAAATTCCCGATAGGTGTGCTGCGCAATGATTGCTTGTAAAACGCCCTTCCGGTCAACTATTCGACCTCGCCAGACATCGTACATTCTTGGGAAAGCTAAGTGCGACCTCTGACGAGGTCGAAAGCTTCTCACCCCTCTTTGTTCTACAAAGGTGTGATGTCTGCGACATCATTTCGTGAGTAGAAATATGGAACGAGACATGGAAGTAATAGAATTGCCCTCACACTTGTTACGCAATCAAAATTTCAGATAGGTGGTTGCGGAATGACCCCTTGAAAACCGGCTATAGCCACCGCTTTTTCATCGATTCACCGCGTGACTCGAAATCACCCAGTGACTATGCCAGCACGGGGAGAGGTTGACCTCGTCAGAGGTTAAACCTTTGTAAAACGCCCATCCGGCCAACTTTTCGACCTCACCAGAGGTCGTAAATTCTTGGGAAAGCTATGTGTGGCCTCTGACGAGGTCGA
>CAZPHZ010000068.1:0-11339 GCA_964586035.1 uncultured Saprospiraceae bacterium | reverse complement strand
ATTGCAGGTATGATATGTGACACCAATGACCACACAATAATCCACGTAAGGGAAGAGGGACTCGAAGCAAATGGCATAGTCGCGGCTGGCCTGCTCGTTGGGCGTCACTTTGTTTTTGCCGATGTTGCCACCGATGATGAGGTTTTTAGGTTTGCCTTTTTTGAGGCGCTCCACGAGGGCTTCCACGCCCTCGTTGTTGAAGCCCATGCGGTTGATGAGAGCTTCGTCTTTGGGCAGCCGGAACAGGCGCGGCCGGGGGTTGCCGGGCTGCCCTACAGGCGTGACGGTGCCGATTTCGATGAAGCCGAAACCGAGCGCCGGCATGGCCCGGAAGTATTTGCCGTCTTTGTCGAAACCCGCCGCCAGGCCAACGGGATTGGGGAATTCCAGACCAAAAACATTGCGCCGCAGGCGTTCATCTTTTACCCAAAATAACTTTTTCAAAAACCAGCGGTTACCGGGAAAAATCAAGTAAAAATTCAACAGGCTCGTAACAAGGTGATGCGCCGTTTCCGGTGGGAAAAGGAAGAGGATGGGTTTTATGAAAAGCTTGTAAATATTCATTGTTCATTGTTCATCCCGACCTTCGGTACGGGACTTCCTTCGGTCGTTGTTCATTATAAAAACATTTTATGCAGGCCGAACAGTTTCACGATGGCGGCGACGACGATGACCACGAGCAGGCGGTGCGCCCATACGTTGGCTTTCGGGCTGTTGGAGGCGTAATGGGCGGTGAGCCATCCTCCTGCGGTTTGGCCAACGGCCATCAGCGCACCTATTTTCCAGTCGATGAGGCCGTTGAGTTGAAAAATGGCGATGACCACGATGGTGTACAACCCCACGACAAACGACTTGATGACGTTGGCATCGAGCAGGCTGTACCGGGCGCCGAGCACCATCACTGCGAGAAAGAAAATGCCCATTCCCATTTGTATGAATCCCCCGTAAAAGCCGAGCAGCAGGAAGGACGGGACCGCAATCCATAAATTCGGGTGGTGGTCCGCGTCGGTGTCCCTCAACCACCTTTTTGGATTTACGATGATGACGAACAACATCACCACCATGAGGTAGCTGAACACCGTTTTGAACTGGGCATTGCTGACCTGCGTGGCCACGAGCACACCCACTACCGCCCCGAGAGTGATGAGTGAAATACTCAACCGGTTGCGGCGCAGGTCGAGTTTGCCGTTTTTATGGAACGCCCAGGTGGCCCCGGCGGTTTGTGCCACGATGCCGATGCGGTTGGTGCCGTTGGCCAAATTCCCCGGCAGCCCGAGTATTTCCGTGAGGATGGTCAACGTAATGGCCGAGCCGTTGCCGGCCAACGTGTTTATCATACCCGCCAGGGCCGCTCCAACGATGGCAATGAGGTATTCCACGGTATTAAGTGGTTGAATGGCCAGATGGTCAGACGGCTAATTGGTTTCACAGCCAGCCATCAACCGGTCAGCCATTTTTTACATTCTGACACAGCTCCACGAGGACGCCATTGGCGCTTTTGGGGTGAATGAAACAAACGAGCTTGTTGCCGGCGCCCCACATGGGTTCGTCGCTCAACAATTGAAACCCAGCGGTGGCGAGGCGTTTCATTTCGGCTCTAATATCCTCCACCTCGAAGGCGATGTGGTGGATGCCCTCGCCCCGTTTTTCGATGAATTTGGCGATGGGGCTGTCTGCCGAGATGGCTTCGAGCAGTTCGATTTTTGACTCCCCGTTGTTAAAAAAGGACGTCACAACGCCCTCGGAGGCAACCTCCTCCCGTTTGTAAGGGGCGGTGCCGAGCAATTTTTCGTAAAGTGCATCTGCCGTTTTCAGGTCTTTTACGGCGATGCCGATGTGCTCGAGTCGTTTCATGCTGTTTGAATTGAAGCCCAAATGTGGGAAGTTTTGGGCTTATTAAAAAATGAAAAAAGCTGCCGTGGCAAAGAAGATGCCACGGCAGCCGGAAGAAATCTACTCAAGGTTTATCTGCGTGTTGGGTGCGTGCAAACATGCTCACCACCCAAAATGGCTTCTCGCCAATCAACTGCCTTCCTTAATGCGTTTGGTTTCATCTTCGAGACCGGTGGCCCGGCGGCGGGCATTTTTCACCTGCTGGTTGCCGAAGCGATAGGTAAAATTGACGCGGAACCGGCGGCTGTCCTGACTGCCACGGGCATCCATCCGCAGCTCTCCAAAGCGGCTGATACCCGACCAGTTCTGAGTGTGAAAGACGTCGCTGACAGAAATTTTCAGCTTGCCGTTGCCATCCAAAACTTCTTTTTGGAGGCCCATATCCAAGCTACCCATACTATCCATTTCGAACGTGCCGCCCCAGATGGAGGGCGACAGGTACCAGCCCGACAATTCGAAAGCCATGCCCATCGGCAGGGTGAAAGTATGCTGCATGTAGGCGTTGAACGTGTAGGTGGTCAGGTTTACGGTTTTGCCATCGCCGAAGTCGGCTTCGTTGTGGGTGCGGTAACCGCTCACATTGGTAAAGGCATTCCACCACGGGGCCAGTTGCAGCGGTGCACTGATGGTCAGGGTGAGGTTGTCCTGGTTGGCGAGGTTCTTCCACGTGATGAAACTGGCGTCGGCATCGGAAGCATCCTGGTCCACCAGCCGGGTAATGAGGTCGGTGGTACGGCTGTAGCTGAGCGAGGTGTTGTACCTATATTTAAAAGTGTGGGTGAACTGTAAACTATTCGTGTACTGGGGGTTGAGAAAGGGGTTTCCTTTTTCAAAAGTCAACTCGTCGAGCCGGCCCTCGAAGGGGTTCAAATCCTGGTAAGAGGGGCGGTCTATCCGGCGGCTGTATGTGAGCTGGAAATTGTTGTTTTCGTTGAGGGCATAGGTAACGCCACCGGAGGGGAAAAAGTCCACATAATTCTGTTTCACCGGCTCGTCATCGATGGGTTTGAGCGCGGTGAGTACGCCTTTCGAGCCGGTCTGCTCCACCCGCAGGCCTGCCTGGAAGCCGAACTTGCCCAACTGCCGGGCATAATTGGCATACACGGCATTCACATTTTCATCGTACACAAAGCGGTTGGTGCGGTCGATGTCGATTTGGGGCGTGCCTTCAATCACGTTGTAAAAATTGAAGGTATTGTCGGTTTTCACCTTTGAAATTTTCGCCCCGGTGCTCAACTGACCGTCGAGGAATGGGCGTTCATGGTCCACTTTGAATGCCAGGATGTCGATGTCGGTGGGAGAATCGTTGGCAAAATGGATTTCACTCAGCAAAACACTGCCGTCATTACCGTTGCCCGACCAATAGGTATTGGGCTGATCTTCCGAGCCATCGTTGCGATACAGGCCGTAGTCGGCGTCGAAATTCCACACCTTTCCTTTGGTATCGTCGAAACGGTAATTGATGTTGAAGTTGTAGTTGGCGCGGGAGCCCTCGTTGAGACTGCTGGCAATGAGGGTGCTGTCGGCAACTCCCGTTCCGATTTGTGAAATCGGTGTATGGCTATTTGTTCGAGAGGTATAATTGCTTTGGTAGCCATTCACCAAAAACCCGAGGGTGTTAAAATTATTCAGAAAAAAATCGGAACCCAGCTTGAAATTATGGGCCTGATAATCGTTGCTGTTCGTGTTGGTCTGCTTAAAGGACTTGCCCGCCTGTTCCCTGAACAGGTCGAAATACTCCACATGCTCGCCGTTGCTGTAATTGTAGCTGCCAAAAGTGTTGTTGCTACGGCTGCGATAATTGCCGCTCAGGGAGCCGTTGTAGGAATCGGCACGACCGCGGGCATATCCGAGGTTTACCGTACCGTTGGCCCCGAGGTTTTTGTCCTTTTTCATGCGGATGTTAATGATGCCGGCATTGCCCTCCGCCTCGTACTTCGCCGATGGGTTGGTGATGATTTCGATGTTATCGATGTCGGAGGCCTGAATGGTTTTGAGGTAGGCAGCGTGGTCGCAGGTGCTCAGATGCGACGGCCTGCCGTCGATGTACACTTTCACGCCGTTTTTGCCATTCATGATGATGTTATCGTTGTTGTCCACAACGAGACCGGGTGCCTTGCGCAGCAATTCCATGGCATCGCTGCCGGTAGAATTGATGCTGCCATCCACATTGAACACGGTTTTGTCGGCATGCACTTCCACCAATGCCCTTTTTGCTTTCACCGTCACTTCTGCCAGCTCCACACTGGCGGGCTGCATGGTAATCAGGGGCAGTTCCACTGTTTCGCCAAGACCTATGGAAAACGGTTCGGAATGGTAATTCGGCAGGCCTACATAAGTGACATCCAGCCAATATTGTCCTTCGGGAATACCACTCAGTTCAAAGGTTCCGTCTTCTTGCGAATACTCGGCTTTCACTAATGCACTATCGGCCGTGGAGAAGAGCAGGATATTGGCAAAAGACAATGGCTGGATGTTGGCATCCATCACCACACCGGTGATGATTCCGGTGCCTTTGTTTGCAAATGCCGTGGTTAGTAAAAATAATAGGGGTAGTACGGACAGTACTGTTCGCTTTTTCATCGTCGGGTGTAATTAACTGAAGTTGAGCGATTAGCACAGCTGTTGCGCGTCAGATGCTGCAGCCCGATTTAGAAAATCCGGGCCTCCAGCTTACATTCTTATTTGCAGATGTGCGGGTGCACAACTTCGGGTGATTAAAATTGGTGATGGGGCCAAAAGTAGAGGCCGCATCTCCCGGCCCGTATATTTTTTCGATAAATCAAAGGCAAAATCAGTTGAACAATCATACGATTCCTGCGACGGTTTTCATCGTAAAATGGTTACACCGCACCGGTGATTCATACAGAATAAAAGATGTGGAAGCCTGCGGCAAGCCCCTATCTGCGGGTCTGCTTTGCTGGTTTATTTTGACGGAGCCGAAAGCATGCCGCCCGCCTTGCTCTCGTCTTTCAGGTTGGTAAAAAATTCCTGGAGATAGGTGTGGATGTCCTGTCTCGATTCCTGACTGAGGGCATCGAAACCGTCCACAAAGCCGAGGAGATCGTTTTCTTTGGAGAGGTAGTATTTAATGACGGGACGGAGGTCGTCAAGCGAAGTGCAAGTGCCGAAATACACGCGGTCGCGCACATTCTTTTGACCAAAACTGCTATCCACTCGGGCGTAAGGGGCACTCACTAAACCACTGAAATCGAAATCGTAAGGCACCAACATGACACGTCCGTCATTTTTCAATTTTATGAGTTCCACATTGCGGCACATGACGTAATTCCAATCAGCATTGCCTATCATGCACTGAAACAGTGACACGAGCATTTCTTGATTGCGGTGGAGGGAATCAACGGGCGTACCCATCTGTTCTGAAATTTCACCACCCATTCGGAGCGCTAAACCCTCGGGGTCTTCGATGAGGATGCCAAGTTGTTTGGTGTTTTTGCTCTTCCGGGCAGTGTTTTCGTAATTCACCTTCACTAGTTGCACCCTGAAACTATGCGGGGTCAGCAGGTTGTACAGGCGGTAAACGAGGTACTCGCGCAGTACTAATTCCCGACTGCGCTGCTTTTCGTCGAGGCAATGTGTGACGAGTTTTAATTCGTTGAAATCGTTGAGTCCCTTGAGGGCGAGTTCTTTCTTTTTGAATTTCAATTTCAGTGGGGGAAAGTCGCATTTCATCCGGCGAAATTTCCCGCGGCATTTTATTTTCACCGGAATGGACCACGACTCTTTCCGGGTTTTGTTCCATGTAAAAACGCCAGCCTCATATTCATTTTTCTTGCGCTTTTTCATCAGCGCATCGATATCAGCGGTGAGCCTGATATCTGCCATTTCTTTTTTCGAAATCAAATCGAAAATGCCGGTGGAAGACACCGTCTCAGAGGTAATATCAGCCACGGCAATGGTGGAATCGGGCTGCTGGGCAGTCAGCATCAGGGGCGCCAAAGTGAGCAAAAAAGCAGGCACCAAAATCTTCATCGAGGAGAGGTTACGCATGAGCAAAGTTTTATCTGGAACTAATGGGTTGGAAAAGCATCCGGCCATTTTCCGAGGAGTGAAACTAACAATTTTTGTTGTAAAAGCTGAAAGAGGCCCGGTCAGACTCTCCAAAACCTAAGGATAGTTACCTCTGCGCCAAGCGCCAAAAGCGCCAGCACGACGCACCATTTCCACAAAATAACTCCCCTGCTGCGGTCGCTTACGATTTCAGTCAAATCGGCCGAAGCATTTGTTTCCACGATGCTCATATTGGCCAGTGCCCTTTCTGACAACTGTTTGCCGGAAAGGTATGCGAGGTCGCTTTCCCGCCGGTCATAGTTGAAGGCGAATTTGCCAAGCGTGGTGTCTTGGTTGAGAAACAAATCGTAAAATCCGGACTTGTGAATCTGGTTTTGAACACCGAGAAACACCTTCGAACCTGCGATGCGTTGTTGCGGAATAAACTCCTCCCCTGCCCCTCGCAACTTGTAAACCGATTCTCCGCCACGCACCATATTGTCTGCCTCAATGGTTTCATCCCTTCCAATGGTATTGGCAATCGGGCGTGCCCGTGCGGCAGAAATAGCCATTTTATAAAGCATGGGGACAAAAATTCCGGCATTCTGGGCGAGGTTGTTGTAATCCTCTTCAAAAGGGGCAGAGCAGAGGTAAAGATTGCCCTGCCCTGTCTTGTATTTCCCGAGGTAGGTGGTGCCATCCCTATAGGTCAGCAATTGCTCTTCGCCTCGGCTGGCAAAATTGCTGAGCTTGAAATTACCTTTCGTGGCTGGCAATTTCAGGTTGGCAGATTTGTTTTCAAAAACATCCTTAAAGACGAACTCGCTGGTGTTGATGTCGCTTACCGTGCGCTCTTGCTTCTCAAAACTGAGGAACTCGTTGGCAGGTATACTTTCCAAAAACGCTTTGTACGACCCGATGTTGACCGAAGCCGACGGGAAAACGAGCAGGTTGCCGCCATGCGCTACATATTGCTTCAATTCAAAAGACAAGCCCGTTGAAAATGAGTTCAGGCCTTTACAGATGATTAACTGGTAACCCGTAAAACTCGAATAATCGAGATTACCGCTCGTTTGATTGGTCACCTTAAAATAGCGAATACCCTTAAATGCGGCATCCAAATACGTATCGGGCGAGAGTTCGTTGATGACTAACACGTTGATAGATTGCGCCACATTATAGCTAAAAAGATACGAGTCGTCGAACTGAATGGGATAATCGGTAATTTCCAATTGTCCTTCGTGCCACCCCGGTTTTTGGATGGCGATGTTTACGGTATCGGTACTGGTGCCATTCGCCGGGATAGACAGTTCACCCACTGGCTTAGTTTCTCCGTCGTATTTCACACTTAGCCGGATGTTTTCCGCATCCTCGTTGCTCCAGTTTCTCACTTTTACGATGAGTGAATTGGGTTGCTGAAGCACTTGGACGGGTGCCTCGAACCATGCACTGTCGATACTGACATTGCGCTCCTGAACGGCCTGTAATGGCACCAGGTTTACGGCCAGAGTAGTATCTTTTACGGTTTCAATATCACTGATGTTGGCCTGAAAATCCGAGATAATGTAAGACACCTTGTTTTGACCAGTACCACCATCAAGCGCCTGTTTTTGCCTTGCCAATACCTGGCTCAATGTCCTGACTGCAGGCGTGACCTTAATTTCTTCCACTAATCCGATGGCCTCTTCCTTTCCCACAAGCCGCTGATGGCGCCCTTCGAAATCGTTGGTCAAGACCTGAAACCGGTCTTCCACAGCATACGCCGAAATGATTTCCCGCGCCCTTTGCTTCGCCATTTCCACCAAAGGTGCATCCTGGCTCAACGCACTCATGCTGAAAGAATTGTCGACAAAGATGCTGACTGAATTCTCCCCCTTTTTCACTTCCACATCTTTCGGAATGAATGGCTGCGCAAAGGCAAACACCAAAAGGGCCACGGCCAGGCACCGCATCAGCAGTACCAACAGGTTGCGCAGTTTTTGGCGGGCGCTTGTTTCCTCTTTTACCTCTTTCAGAAATCGGACATTCGTAAAATAGACCTTCTTAAACCGCCTGAAATAAAACAGGTGAATAATGATGGGAATGGCTAATGCTGCCAGCGCAAAAAGGAAGTTCGGGTATAAAAACTGCATGCAGGTTATTTAATTGTGCCTGCAAAAGTAACATAGCGCAGGACTTTCATCTCCATTATTAAAAAGACAGAGGTAATTCTACGCTTTAGCATTTCTTTTGTTTTCAACCTGCCTGACTTTTTGCCGTAGCAGGCTCAAATAAAAAATCCCATTCACGCCAGACAATGGCGGAATGGGACCAGAATTACACTAAAGGAACACACGTATAAGAATAGTTCTTTACCGGGTGGAAGCATAGACTACATCGCCCATTGGCACTTCACCCATTGCATATATTTTACCTGGGGCACTAATCAAAGGCATAATGAGACGATAATTCAACTCGCCATTTTCTGGGTTTCCCAAAGTTGGAGGTACCTGAAATTGTCGAGATTCTTCACTTCATTTGCCAATTCAGCATTCAAAGATGGCTGAAAATGAGGCGATGTTCCCCTGTCGTCGAAGATTTCCACATTCAGTTCTTTCGCAAACACTTTGGCCAGGTCGCCGAGGTTTTTGGCGTAGCGTTCTGTTTTCCCCAGTGCCATAAACAGGTCGATAACAGCTGTGCGCACCATTTCATATTTGTCCAATGACATGAGCATTTGGCGCTGTGACTTTCCGGAGGTCTTTTTGCCGCTACGTGCAAGGTCTTTTTTCAACTTATCACTCGAATAGCCCATCACTTCCGAGCGGAAATTCCACCAATTGGCTGGGCTGCCCCCGTTGCGGTTCTCGTAGGTCTTGAGATGGTGCTGCTCGCAGGCTGCCTGACACGAAACCAGGCCCATAACTTTTGCAAGTTCCAACACGGAAAGCACCTGCCCGGTGGTGAGCAATTCGGCATTTTCCACCTGGTCTTCTAAATTGAGCAGCCAGGTAGCAAACTTCTGTTTGACTTTGCTTTTGGAATTCAGGGTAATCATCTTGGCTAATTCCACCGACAGGTAGTAATCGTCCAAAAGACTATTTTGATTGTGTCGTCTGGCGTAGTCCCTCATGCCCTCCGGTTTGCGGATGCCATCGTGGAATTCATAAACATCATTGAGCCACTTCTTCACGTTGACTGCATATTGCACTTTGGACAGACCCAAAACGATATGGAGGTTGGAGGAAGTGACCACCTTCGTCCCTTTTTTACTGATGAGAATTTGAAGTTCCATATGATTTCGTTTTTCATGAATACATGGCAAAGATGCATGATTTGTTTTTATTTTCCAACATTTAAAACAATTTATTTTAATCAAATTAGGAATTCATGGCTTAATAAGCGCATTATTCTCATCTATTTGGTGACACTTTATCGAGGGAATCTCCACTGAATACACACTCTACTTGTTTCGTTTCTTTTAATGAACACTTTGTAAGATGCAAATGCTCACTCTAATATTATTTTATTTTATATCCAAT
This sequence comes from uncultured Saprospiraceae bacterium, assembly GCA_964586035.1. GTDB lineage: Bacteria > Bacteroidota > Bacteroidia > Chitinophagales > Saprospiraceae > UBA6168. The sequence continues at coordinate 1,914 of CAZPHZ010000068.1, read as the reverse complement.
CTCTCTCTCATACGGGTGCATTGTTGTAACTCTCTCTTTTTCAGTAAATAATGGGGGCAATATCCTACAGTCCCCTGAAAACATTGCACTTACTAATTAAGAATATTTTAATGTTTGGCACCAAATATGCCTTCCTACTCCTGTATTGCTTACGGCTCGAAGCTCCATAAAGTCCGTTTTGTGGCGCTCGAACACAACTTGAGAAAAACACCTAAAATTAATGGCCTTTACCCCCACCGCTGAATTTCAGCGCAGCTTAGAACAATTCCGGCACCTCATTTTTCATCTCCAAATGGAATGCGGCTCCATCCACGATATTTTCAACTTCTTTCAGGAGGAAAACAGCATGGCTCAATTCGACGCCCTAAAAGAAATGGACCCGCAACTGATGCCTCAACTGCTCGCACGGGAATGCGTTTTGGAGTCCCGGCGTGAATCAACCGTCGAAAAAGCGCGGAAGCAACTCGAAAGGGCTCTTCAACTTGACCCCAACTGTCCGGAGGCTTGCCTCGAATTGGGCACCCTGAGTGTGACTCCCGAATCTGCGATGATGTGGTACCAAAAAAGCATGGATGCCACTCTCGTGTTGCTCGGTCCCGAATTGATGCATGAAATGCTGGAAAACTTTAAGAAGAATCCCTGGCAGCAGGTGGAAATCCACACTTTTATTAAGTCCAAAACTAACCTCGCGGAAAAACTCTTTCGCAATGGCTATCACGAGACTGCCATTTTGCATTTCGAAGAATTGATGGAACTGAACCCTGCCGACGACCTCAACATCAGGCATTTTCTGATGGTATCTTATCTGATAGAAAACAAGCTGGATAAAGCCGCTCAACTTCTCCAGAGATTCCGTGGCGATTGGACTGCAGCATGGTGTTTTTCAAAGGCACTTTTGCGATTCAAATTGGAAGGCGACACCCGGCGCAGTAAGCGGCTGCTCGGCAAAGCTTTCCGCCGCAACCTATGGGTACCGGTTTACCTGCTCGGCCTGAAAAAAATGCCAGTCTCGAATAGGCTTCCTCAAGAAGAGAAGGTAAAAGTGGGAAGCCGCGTGGAAGCCATGGACTGTGTTAAACGCATCGCTCCCGCGTTTTGCGACGACTCCGCTGTGATGATGTGGATGTGGGAAGAACTCAAAGCCTTAGGGTGAAATCCCCTCAAATTCATTGACCCTTTCAATATCTACCCGGCCATCCCAGACCGCGTTTTATACAAAAATTCGGCGATCTTAAAATCGAGTTCCACGTCAATGTCCTGTGCCTCCTCTTTTGGTATCTCCAATAGATAAGGTCTGTCCCCGATACGGTTGTGTTTGCGCATCAATATCTCTTTTGAAAAAATATACATGCAGGAATTTTCCTCATAAATTGGGGGTAAATCCTGTGTGCGCAGTAAGATATTCGGGTTGTGATTGACGGCCCTCGCCAACTCATCCCATAGGCGTGTCTGCAGCCGTGTCACCGTAAAAAGCGAATCGTAAACCGGGTAATTTTCCAAAAACATGTCCACCCCTTTTTGCACGGAAGCTGCCGAGAGCAGCGGGTTGGTGCTGTGCGTTTGCAAAAAGAAACTGGCTTCCAGTTGGTTGATGGTATTCAGCAGCACGTCGTTCATTGGGATGTCCCCAGCCCGAAGGTTCGCCGGTCTCTCCATCAGTGTCACTCCGGGAAATCTGGCTGCGGCATCTTCCAAAATCACGGGGCTGTCCGTGTCAATGACTACCTGCGTGATGGCCTTGCAGGCCAACAGACTTTCGATGACATAATGGTAAAGCGGTTTTCCGGCGAAATCCCGGTAATTTTTCCCGGGTACCCGCTCACTGCTGTGCCTCATGGGGACAATAGCTGCAATTTTCATAGTTCAGGAATCAGCTTTTTAACATTTTTCAAAAAAAAAATAGCTTGGTGGTGC
>CAZPHZ010000067.1:0-11349 GCA_964586035.1 uncultured Saprospiraceae bacterium | reverse complement strand
AAACCTTTATCGACGGATATACAGGATATGCCGCCTATCTCTGGAATACGGTACTTACTCCCGGATGGCATAATTACTTTTATTGGCTACTCCTCGTTTCGGTATTTTTCTATTTAATTGAGTTGTTAAAACCGTGGAGGGAATCCCAACCGATTTTTCGAAAAGATTTCTGGCTGGACTTTTTTTACATGTTTTTCAATTTTTTCTTCTTTTCCCTCATCGTTTATAATGCCGCCTCGAATACAGTAGTTGAGCTTTTCAACGATGCAATTCTCTCCCTCTCCGGCTTCGACCTGCAAGCCTCGAACCCGCTAAATACTTGGCCTCTTTGGGCCATTTTACTAACCGGTTTCCTTGTAAGTGATTTCATACAATGGTGGATTCACCGATTGCTACATCGCTCGGCCACATTATGGGAATTCCACAAGGTGCATCATTCCGTAGAACAGATGGGCTTTGCTGCTCATCTGCGTTTCCACTGGATGGAAAATGTAGTGTACCGCTCGATTCTATACGTGCCGCTGGCGCTCATGGGTATCGGGCTTTACGATTTTTTTATCATTCACATAATCACGCTCGCGATCGGGCACTACAACCACTCCAACATCACCGTGCCCGGATGGCTGAGTGGTGGTGTGGCAGGAATGCTGATTGGCTTAGTCATCGCCACGAGCGGATTCGGAGTACGGGTATTGAATCACCCGGGTATTGAAATGCAGGTTTTGGTAGTTGTGGCGTCTACCCTGACTGGGATTTTTCTTTTGGGAAAAGTGATGAAAATTTTATTCAACAGTCCGGAAATGCACATCTGGCACCATTCGTATGATTTGCCAAGAAATAGGTCACTCGGGATAAATTTCGGAATCTCACTCGCCCTCTGGGACTACATTTTCGGCACGGCTTATATTCCTTTTTCGGGGAAAAGCATCAGGTTGGGATTTCCTGATGTAGAGCGTTTCCCCGGCACTTTCTTATCGCAGGTATTTTATGGTTTTTCAAAAAAAGTGAGTACCGCTCCCCGGATTGAAGAGAATGACCTTCCGCCAGCTTAAGCTTTAGAATTTAACCAGCTTATAAATTTTCTGCAAGGCTCCGTCGTATCTTACCTTTAAGAAATAGAGGCCCGAGGCCAGATCCCCCACATTAAATGAAGCGCTGAATTCCTCCTCCGGCGCTTTGAACGAACGCACAAGCCTCCCATCGGGTGTCATAATATCCAAACGGATGACAGCATCGTGCCGGGCGTAAAATTCAACGTTTAAAACTTTATCAAACGGATTGGGGAAAACGTTCACGAGATTGAATAGCCCTGTTATTACAATATCTGCCACGTTGGAATACAATTCAGAGCCCGCGTCATCGAGTAGATGAGCACGGTAATAATTCTCGCCCATCACGGGGCCGGGGTGGATGGTCTGGTACCGCAAGGTCCCTCCATATTGTTCGATACTATCCGGTTCGCCGAGCGAGATAAAATCCGCATCGCCTGGGGCCCATTCCAACTCGAATGACCGCATGACGGAATCGGATGAGGGATACGTCCAATTTATGAGGACTTCAAAAGGGCCTGTCTTTTCTGCTGAAATAATTAACTCTTCGCTGCAAAAATCTGTATTTTCAGTCACCTCCAGGAACATCGAATCTGTGGAGGTGCATCCATTGAATGCGATGGTCAAAATGACCAACTTTTGGCCGGGGGTGCTCCACCTTACACCATCCACCTGTTGCGTTTGTGCCGTTGGAGGTTGGGCGCCATCTCCGAACGACCACGAATAGGCCGCCCCGGGCTCACTATCACCGGCTGAGAAATTCAGAGGGATTCCGGAGCAAGCCACTGTGGGGCCTTGTATGGCCGCTTCCTTTGCCGCTGTCACATTGACTGCCACGATATTGGATGTCGTAAAGTCCTGACAATTTTCTCTGAAAGCCCGCCGAACGAACCAGGTAGTTTCTGAAATCGCAAAGGGGGAAAGGGTTGCCTGGTTCGATGCCGGTAGGGTCGTCCATGTGAGTGGATCAAAAGGGCCGGGAATATTGCTGTACATCCAGGTGTATTCCAATGGGCCTGCGCCACCTGTCGGAAAATCAATATTTTCTATGGGCTGCGGCAAGTCTCCGCCAGTGCACAGAGTTTGGTCGCAGCAAATAATTCCACCTGTTGTATCATTGTAGCAAGGAGAGGCAGGAGCGAATCCAACATCCCAGTTCATACTCGTTTCGCCATCGGTGAGGGCGAAAACCTCTGTTTTACCCGTTGCTGGGTCTGCGTCGCTGTCGAGGTCATCAGGGCCCTGGTTCAATGGGCTGATGACCCTGTCTGGCGGTGTATCAAAAAACAAATTGTAGTTGCCCGGTTGCACCACGAAAAAGTATTTTCCGAAACTATCCGTTACGGAGGTTTGGTTTAAAACCTGGTCATAAATGTCGGTGCCTTCAACCGTGACTGCCAGTCCACCTGCCCCTGTTTCTCCTGCATCCTGTGTTCCATTTCCATTTTCGTCCAGCCATGCGAGGTCGCCGATTCTGCCGGGATTGTGGAGCGAGAAAGAGCAAGTGGTTTGGCAATTGTCCACGTCGGTCGCCAATAATTGGTAAGTGCCTGGAGCAAGATTGGTGGCATTTGCCGTGGTATCTCCGTTGTCCCATATCAGATTAAACGGACCGATTCCACCTGTAATTCCGGCCTCGAGTTCGCCATCGTCGCCACCAATGGTTGAAACTGGATGGATCATATCGATGCTGCATTCTGGTACCGCAAACACTTGAATTAATGTTGAATCAGCCACGACGCAACCGTGTGCATCGGTTACAGACAAAGAGTAAGTACCATTTTCGAGGCCGCTTATTTCAGGGGTGGTCATGGCATTGTTCCACAGGTAATTATAATTTGGGCTGCCGCCCGTAACAATTGCCGCCGCAGAACCCAAACTTCCGCAAGAACCGGCTGCTGGTGATATTTCGAGTAATAGAGCAGATGGCTCAACGAGCAGAATAGTGCCATCGAAAGTACATCCTGCACTATCTGTGATCACGAAAGAATAATTGCCGGGACCAAGATTACCTATTATGGCGGAGTCCTCTCCATTACTCCATGCATAAGAAAGTGGAAGCAAGCCGCCCATAGCATTGAGGCTGATTCCCCCATCCTGGTTGCCAAAACAGGAAATTTCTTCCACGGTTTCAGTTACGTCGAAATTGCCGGCTGGTGAAATGACCGCCGTGGCTTCTCCAAAGCAACCCAGCGCATCGATCATAGTGACGCTGTAATTCCCCGCATTCAAATCCGTAATGGATGTGGAACTTTGGTTGTTAGACCAGGAATAATTTGCAGGGAGGATGGCATTGGATGCCTGTGCTATGGCAGTGGCCGTTTCTCCCTGGCAAAGGTAAATAGGGGCATCCACTATGACATTCAACGCATATCCCGCCAAAATTTCTTCTGATGAAACGAGGCTACAACCCGCAGCATCGGTAACCGTAAGTTGGTAATTTCCGGGACTCAGATTGGAGATACCACTGGATGAACTTCCATTACTCCAATGATATGAATAGGGCGGTGTTCCCAGAGAAGCCCACGCCTGCACATAACCGTCACCGGAGCCATTGCAAAAAGTATTTTGGTGGGTCAGTTCAAGTTCCAGTCCGGGCAAGTCGGGTAACATCGCTGAATCATTTATCGTACAGCCGTTGGCATCGGTTACAGTTGCACTATAAGTGCCCGCAGGAATATCGACGAGGATATTTGTCGTATCGCCTGTATTCCAAAGGATACTATAAGGTAGTGTGCCCCCTGCTATTTCAAGTTCGATAAAACCGTTTCCACCGCAAGTTCCAGGTGATTTAACAATGGCAAGGGAGAGTGCCTCAGGTTCTGCGATAAGGGCAGACAGGGAGTTTGAGCAGCCCACGCCATCGGTCACTGAGAGGGAGTAACTTCCTGCTGGTAGATTTGTAATGGAAGAACTAGTGGCTCCGTTTGACCAAAGGTATTCTAACGGAGGCAGCCCACCTGACACGATTGAAGCTATTTCGCCGTTGTTATCGCCATAGCAGTCAATATTTTCGGGGGTTAATGAGATGATAATTTCAGGACTTCCCACTATGACGAAAGAATCTTCGCCGGTGCACCCTTCTGTGCTTGTCACCGTCACAGAATAAAACGCCGGTGGCAGGTTAGATACCGTTTGTGTTGTATCGCCATTGCTCCATTCGAATTGGAAGGGACCGGAGCCGAAAAGGACGGCGGCTGTAAGAACGCCGGAACTATCTGCTCCGCAAATGAACGGTGTGCCTGAAACGGAAACCGAAAGCGTATCGGGTTGATCGACGGTCACAGAATCCGTGGCAAAACAGCCTTCCGATGAGGACACTTTCACTGTATAAATACCGGTGGTCAGATGGGTGAGTATGCTGTCGGTTTCTCCGCTTTCCCAGGCAAAAAGAAATGGTGCGGTTCCGCCACCATGCGGTGTGGCGGTGACAGAACCATCGGCCGCACCGCATTGCGAGGCATTGACAGCTGAGAGCAGCACCTCAAATGGCGGCGGCGCAACGAGAGTGTCTGAGACTGTGGCAGAGCAGGTGAGGCTGTCGGTTACGCTCACAACGTAATTGCCGGCACCGAGGTTTCCAGCCGTGGCAGTCGTATCTCCAGTGCTCCACAAAAAGCTGTATGGCGGGATGCCATCCGCGGGTATCGCCGTCATTGACCCGTCGTTCGAGTCATTACAGGTTGGATTCGATGATGATATTTCCACAGACAGCTGACTTTGATAAATAAGGGTGTCGGAATTTTCCCCCATGCATCCATAGTTATCCGTCACCGTTACGCTATAAAAACCGGCGCTGAGACTGTCGATAAATTGGCCGCTCTCGCCATTGCTCCATTTAAAAAGGAATGGAAATCCACCTCCGGGAGGTGGATTGGCGTTTATTCGACCCGTGGAAGTGCCGAAGCAGGTGGGTTGCTCGACTTCTAATTCTACGGAGAAACTGCCGGGGATAAGTCCCACTGTACCTTCTGCTGTGGCGGTACATCCATTATAGGATGTCACGGTTGTCAAATAAATGCCCGATGTTAAATTTTCGATTGTTTTGGTGGTTTGGCCGGAATCCCATTCATAATGAAAAGGTGCGATGCCACCCGCCTGGTATGCGGTGGCACTACCTCCACTGCTATTGTTACAAACGACTGGTGTTGTACTTACCGAGGCACTCAACGGCTGCCCGATGTGTTGGCAGGTCACGAACCCACAATTGTTGCCATCCAGCACGGTCACGCAGTATTCACCAACCGCCAGATTGCTGATGGATTCGGTGGTATCGCCGGTGTTCCACAAATAAACATAAGGGAGGACACCACCTGACACATCTGCCGACATGGCTCCCGGGAGGGTGCAGGAATCCACATTTATCTGAACTAACAACGGCGGCGGGGCGGTCAGTGTATCAGCAACTACTACCGAATCTCCGATGATGTCCGTCACAGTAACGGAATATATACCGGGCAATAAGTTGGATATCTGTGCAGTGGTGGAATCCGTGCTCCAAAGAAACGAATATGGAGGAACGCCTCCATTAGGAAATGCGGTGATGATTCCGGTGGCAAATCCTCCACATTGCGGATTTTGCGAAATTAAATTAACTGATAGTTGGGAATTACCAGCCAGTGCAATAAAACTCATGTACAATGCAGGGAGCAAGCGGCGCATCAATTTGGCACCGCGGACCGCAAGCCGGTGCTGTTCATTCCTGGGGGGGAGGAGGTTGTTCACGTGATTCTAGTTTTTTGAAATTTCTGCAATTTACAAATGCTAATCTGAAAATGCAGGCATTTCCATCCAAAAATGCAGAGCATGTATCTCCTAATTGTGCATTCTGGATAGGCCTGAAAAAAGAAAGAAGGGATAGATGGCAGTTCTCCGCTACGCTACACCGGAGATTGTGAATTGGCCATGCTGTATCTGAAACATGGGCGTGAACGTAAAAATAATGTTTTTCCGCAAAATGGATTTTAGTAAAGTTAGAATACAGAAACTAAAATGGTCTGGAAGTGATAAATTGACAAAGCCGGGAAGCGATTCCAACTCTGACAACCTTTTACTTTCCTCGAAATGGGGGGTATTCCCCCGCCCTTTTACCAAACACGAGATTGAGGCTGGCACCGGCGCTGAAGCAATGATACGACGCGTTGTATTTTGGCAAATATGGGGAAAGTTCGGGCCGGTTTACAAAGTGATAGGAATAGGCCAATTCGAACATGACGTACCGGACGATAGGAATGGAAAACCCCAATCCGGCGTTAAACCCGGGGTATTTATCATAACTAAAATGCTTGGTGCCATCGGAGAATGACAGCCGGTTTACTTCGGCGCTGGTGTTGTACAATCCGCCTCCCGCCATAAGCACCAGCCCAAAGCGTTGTGCAGGAAATTTAGAAATTTTCGTCCTCACGAAGCCTCCATAATAGGTTTCGGAATACGTGTCCGATCCGACATTTGTCCCCATTTCGTCCACGTCAAAAGTTGGGTTGGTAATGTTGGTACTGTATTCGGCACCTATCTGGAGATGGTCGGCACCGACGGCTAGACGGGCACCTCCGCCCAAGTGATTCTCCCGGAATAAATAGTTCGGATTATCGTAATTGCTCTTGCTCAAGTCCAGGAAGGTCTCCAAATAAAATTGCTGTGCCGTCAACGCAGATAGCGAACTGAAAAAAATAATCGTCAATAGCATCTTTTTCATCCAGCAGTTTTAATTAATTAGAGGTAAAAGACTTTGTTCAACCACTCTTAAACCCCAAGGTAGAGAAACTACAATAAAGACGAAGAAAGGTTAGACATACGTACATGCCTAACCTTTCAATGGGGAAAATTAGTAGATATATTTTTCAATGAGCAATTGCTACATGACACGGATTGCCCGCACAAGAAAGGTCAAAGCAAAGGGCAGGGAAAGCCAAAACCATTGCGGAGTCCATATTAACATGGCTATCAAAATCACGTTGAAGATGATAGCGAGCAACCAATCCAATAAAGATGAAGATTTTTCTGCGTTCATTGTGTGGTGTATTTTTTTGCGGTGCAAATGTAAAAAGGCAAGGCTAATTTGGCAAACGTATTTATTATTTCATCACCTTCAATCAGTATCGAATGGAACGGCTAAACTTTCAGGCTGGCAATTCTAAACTTCGGATGACCGGCTATCGCTGGCTTTTATTTCTGCAAACATATCCGGTTCGGCTGCGTAGGATTGTATTGCTATTCCGGCAGGGGATTGCTCAATTGCGTTTGATCAGTTTAAATACAAAAGGATTGTTGGCGTGGGTGAGAGCGGTGACATTCTGGTGGATGCGGCTGTTTTTTGCGACTATCGACCTATTTGGTATTCCGGAGATTTACGAGACTTTGAGGCAATTCATTAAGTTTAAAACCCGGAAATTGACAGAGAAGGAGGTCAGAATCGCAAAAACCGTTTTTGCTGATTCAATTGATTTGGCGGCAGTTTCGGTGGATGAACGCGCATTTTTAGGCTGCAAAAGGGGGCATTTGCTGTACGTCAGTTTTCATACTATCAATGCATGGGGTACTTTCGGACCTGAATTGCTCGTCCACGAATTGGTGCATGTGTGGCAATACGAACAGCTCGGCAGCCAATACATTCCTCTGGCATGGCAGGCTCAGTCTTCCCGGAATGGTTACGATTATGGTGGCAGCGATGCATTGCGGAACTTTATTGAGGAAGGCAAGCAATTTAGATCGTTCAACTTAGAGCAACAGGCAGAAATTGTGACTGATTATTTTAAAATCAGGAAAGGTAAAAAGCCTGGATGGGGCAATGCTGGTAAAAGTGATTTGCCAGTGTACTTGCATTTTGTTGATGAAATATCCAATAAAAAATGAGGAAGAGTAGTAAATGCAGTGCCAACCAAAATATGATTTCAGCAGGGGGAAATGGCAAAATAGGCAAGATATGTGAACAATTGTCCTCTACCGCATGATGTGCGGACAGGAGGATAGGAGCTGGAATAATGGCATTTTCTAAAGCCTGAAAACGCACCATGTTCGCTCCAAACTCGAATTATTACAAAGTCTAAATTCTTCGCGTGAATCTGAAAGGTAGATGTTGTATGTTTGTGCGTTGAATTATGGATGTATATTAGTTCCTTCGGAATTGCTGTTTTTTTGAATAAAGCCTGATACGATGATTAAATATTACGAAAAAGAGCAGGGGCGCTTGAAAGAGTTGGCGGAGCCTGCTGCATCGTGTTGGATAAACATTTCACCTCCTTTCACACCGGAGGAATTGGAAGAAGTAGCGCAGCAATTCGAAATTCCCCTTGACTTTTTGACCGACCCTTTAGATATCGACGAGCGCCCTCGATTTGAGCGCGATGAAGAAAAAAAGGTCATTATTTTTTCAACACCCATCGTCAACCCTTTTGAGGAAGATATCGATGCCATTTTCATCACCGTTCCCGTTGGCATTATCATTACCATTGATCACGTAATCACCATTTCGGCACACGACAACCCGGTGCTCAATCTTTTCCTCGCAAATAAGGTGAAGAATTTTGAGACCGATGATGACCAATCATTCGTATTGCTCATCCTCGAACAAACAGTGTACAGGTTTCTGAACTGTTTGAAGCAATTGAATCAACGCCGTAATCTCATTGAAAAAGAATTGTATTTCAGCAGCCGGAATAAAGAACTCAAGAGCTTGTTGAGCATCGAAAAAAGCCTTGTCTATTTTGTTTCCTCACTCAGTGATAACGAACTCCTCAAGATGAAAATGAAGCGCACTGATTTTCTTCATATCGGGAACGAAGAGGAAAAAACAGACCTTTTTGAAGACATAATCATCGACAACAGCCAGGCTCTCCAAATGGCCAATATGTACACCAACATCCTCAATGGCACGATGGATGCTTACGGGTCGATAATTTCCAACAACCTGAACCTGACAATAAAAAGGCTGACCACTATTACCATTATACTGATGGTACCAACACTCGTATCTAGTTTTATGGGGATGAATGTCGCCCTGCCCATAGAGCACCAGTCTCAGGCTTCGTTTTTCATCATTTTAATAATTTCTCTTGCCGTCAGTTTGATCCTTGCCTGGTATTTCCAACGGAAAAATCTCTTTTAGTCGCAGGCGCGAAATTATATGTCTCTTCGGATCAGTTGAGAAGATTGAGGAAGGTTTAGGCTAAACCCTCTCAACTTTCCGAACAGGTTATTCCATGCTCCTTCTTTGGTCACCAATTTTTACGTTGTATTCTTATCGCCTGCTTTGCTCCTGATTTTGTCCGGGCTTTTGCATTGATTTTCAAAAAATTATCAAGCCATCAACCAGAAAGTGTTCAGGATTTGGTGACAATATTCAAAGTTTTCCACATTTTGTTTTCCACACTTAGGTAATATTGTTGAAAATTAGAGAATCTTGATTTTCAGTCGATTGAGGGGTTTATCAACATGGTGTGGAAAACTCATTTGTCCCGATGAACGAAATCACATTACTTTAGTGCTGACAAAACCGCATACTTGAGAAAACCTTTACAATCCAATCAACAGGCGAGCAGGGGAAATGAAAATAAGCGCCATTGGTTTGTCATTTTGTTCCCTTTTTTTAATAAACGGGGCTTACTGCTACTATAGAATAATGGTAAATGTTAGCCGCCTCGCTACCCGCATAATTTTACAGTGGTGGGCAGTGGGGCGTCTGACTGTTTCACAAATTGAATCAATGTTTTGTCAGAAAGGAGAGGCTGTATCACCTAAGCACCATCAGAGGTTGCTAACCAAATTGCGATAACACTATTAAACAGACTATATAATTATGGAGACATTGGCTTTACCTGCTATATCCCAAAAAGAAAAAAATAGGGAGGCTACACAAACGACTAAAGTTACGTTTCAAGAGGCGCTGAAAGCATCCACAAAGTATTTTAAGGGTGATGACCTTGCGGCCAACGTATGGATCAACAAATATGCTTTGAAAGATACTTCGGGCAATCTTTTTGAACGAACACCCGACGATATGCACCGGCGCATTGCCGCCGAGTTGGCAAGAATTGAACTCAATTATCCCAATCCCATTTCTGAGCAAAAGATGTACAGTTTGCTCAAGAATTTTCGCTACATCATACCACAAGGTGGCCCCATGTCTGGTATTGGTAACGATTTGCAGGCATCCTCCCTTTCCAATTGCTTTGTCATTGGAAATCATGCCGATTCGTATGGTGGAATTATACGTACTGATGAAGAGCAGGTGCAATTGATGAAACGCCGGGGTGGGGTGGGCCACGACCTGTCCCACATACGGCCGAAAGGTACCGCGGTATTGAATAGTGCCCTGTCTTCAACGGGGCTGGTGCCATTTATGGAGCGTTATTCCAACTCCACCCGTGAGGTTGCGCAGGATGGCCGGCGCGGAGCACTCATGCTTTCAGTTTCCATAAAGCACCCCGATGCCGAAGATTTCATTGATGCCAAAATGCAAAAAGGGAAAGTTACTGGCGCCAATGTTTCCGTAAAAATGGACGATGCCTTCATGAAAGCCGCCCTTTCGGGAGGCAAGTACGTACAGCAATATCCCATTGACGCATCGAAACCTGCCTTTCGAAAAACTATCGAAGCAGAGGATTTGTGGAATAAGATCATATACAATGCATGGAAATCGGCCGAACCGGGAGTATTGTTCTGGGATACCATCATCCGCGAATCGGTACCGGATTGTTACGCAGACCTTGGTTACAAAACCGTTTCAACGAACCCATGTGGCGAAATTCCACTTTGCCCCTATGACAGTTGCCGTCTATTAGCTATCAATTTATTCAGCTATGTCGACAAGCCTTTCACCGGGAAAGCCACTTTCAATTTTAAGAAATTTGAAGAGCATGTGCAGTTGGCGCAGCGGATGATGGACGACATCATCGACATGGAATTAGAGAAGATTGACAAGATACTGGCAAAAATTGAAAGCGATCCCGAACCCGATGAAATAAAAGAAACGGAATACAGGCTTTGGCAAAAAATAAGAAACACCTGCGTGGAGGGCCGTCGTACAGGCGTTGGCATTACCGCTGAAGGCGACATGCTCGCTGCACTTGGGTTGCAATACGGCAGCGACGAGGCCATCGATTTTTCGGTGAAAGTGCATCGAAAGCTTGCGCTCAATGCCTACCGTTCTTCCGTCGATATGGCCAGAGACCGCAGCCCTTTCAAGATTTACGACCCATTGCGCGAAGCCAAAAATCCCTTTATCAACCGGTTGAAGGAGGCCGATCCACAACTCTACAAGGACATGGTTAAATACGGCCGGCGCAATATTGCATTGCTAACC
>CAZPHZ010000066.1:0-11452 GCA_964586035.1 uncultured Saprospiraceae bacterium | reverse complement strand
ATTGCAAAAAACCCACCGTCATTTGTGAAACCGGTGTTATAGTGGAGTTGATGCAAACTGGTTCTGCTGACCTCAATGCACAGGTCCTTGATCAAGGTAGTTACGATAATTGCACCACGGGTGCGAATCTGCTATTCTCATTTTCACCAAACACGGCAGATTCGATTATGACCCTGACCTGCAACGACCTGGGTTCTGTCGCTGTGCAACTTTGGGCAACTGACAGCGATAACAATCAGGATTTTTGTGAGACGCAAATTATCGTGCAGGATAACATGAATGCCTGCCAAGGTCCTCTTTTTGCATTGAATGGCGCTGTGGCAAACGAGGAGCAGGAAGGAGTACAGGATGTAAACATCGAACTGAACGGAAACTCCACGGGAAACACCTTGACAAACGGACAGGGCGCTTACCAGTTTGCTGACTTGCCATTGGGATATGACTACACGGTGACGCCAAGCCTGAATGACAGCCCGCTGAACGGTGTCACAACTTACGACCTTGTTCTCTTGCACCGTCATATTCTAAACATATCGCCGTTGCAATCACCTTACAAACTCATCGCCGGAGATATCAACAACTCAACCTCTCTGACGGTAAGTGATGTGGTGGATATGCGAAAGGTTATCCTGTACGTTTTACCTGAATTTCCGAATAACACTTCCTGGCGGTTTGTGGACAAAAGCTATGTGTTCCCAGACCCAAGCGACCCGTTCAACCCGCCCTATCCCGAAGTCAACAACATAAACAACCTCACACCATCAGGTGCAGAGCCAGACTTCGTGGCGGTGAAAATCGGTGACCTAAACAGTACAGCTGTCAACAACGGTTTGCTCGGAGGATCCGGAGACCGGACCATCGGTGAAGAATTCAAACTGATAACGGAAGATCGTGAGGTGGCATCCGGAGAGACAGTTTCCGTTGATTTTTCGGCCAATATGAAAGACGTGGTTGGTTATCAGTTCACACTTAATTTTGAAACCAATGCTCTGCGTTTTGGAGAATTGTCCACCGGCTCATTGTTGGATGAATCTAATTTTGGCATGGCACTGTTGGATGAAGGGGCGATTACAGCCAGTTGGAACCAGTTGGCTGCCACACATTCAGAAGCAACTCAGGCCTTATTCACTCTTACTTTTGAAGTTATTCAGGATGGCCGTCTAAGTGATTTTATTTCGCTGAATTCGCGTTATACCAAAGCGGAAAGCTATGATAATACCGGAGTGATTGGTGATGTGAGTTTGCAGTTCTCCAATCCGAATGGCACCATTCAACCATCCGGTAATTTCGAATTGTACCAAAATGTGCCCAACCCATTCGGAGAATCTACAAGAATTGGCTTCAACCTGCCCGAGGCATCTATTGCGACCATAACCGTTTATGATGTATCAGGAAAATTGGTGAAAACCATGAGTGGAAACTTTGGAAAAGGGTACCATGAGTTCGATATCGCAAAGGGTGACCTGCCCAACAGCGGCGTGTTCTATTATCGGCTCGAAACACCGTCGCATACTGCTACCAGAAAAATGACCCAATTATAATCAAAGCACTCCCGTGCCGGTTTGCCATTTGTTTTTTGACAAAATGTTATAAAATGAATGGTGACCGGTGCGGGAATCTGTGTACAAAAATTAGTAACTCGGTTTTTGGGATTGGTCTCCTCTCCGGTTCGCCCGGGGAGGGGCTTTTTTAATGATCCGATGTTATGCAGGTATATCCTCAGAGGTGAGAAAATGGCAAGCCCCAGACTTCCCTGGCATTAGTTGCTATGAATTCTTTCGAAAGGGTGGGGATGCGTTGTTATTGGTGGACTGCAACTGCAGTTGGGACATTGACAGCAGACCGGTATTGGAGGTTGGAACAGTTATCGGGAGCAAATATTTCGCGGGCCAACCGCAGGATGTCTTTCACAGCTACGGCGTGGTACATTTCTCCTTCTCGATTGATGAGGCCTGCGTCGCCAATGGCTTCGAAAAAAGCCAGGTTTATAGCTTTATTTAGCACATTTACTTCTGAAAATTGCAGTGAGGCTTCTGCCTTGTTCTTTACTTTTTGCAATTCCTTTTCGTCGTTAAAATTATTTTTCAAGTCTTCCAATTCCCTCCAGATGGCATCCTCCGCATCCTTTAAATTGACACCCTCTGAAGGTCTTCCTTCTATAATGAAAAGGCCGGGGTCTAAACTGCCGCTTACGTAACAGTCGATATTTGAAAACAACTGTTTCTCTTTCAATAGGCGCCTGAACAGACGGGAAGAGGGGCCATTCGATAAAATGTCTGAAAGCAGATCCACACCGTAATAATCCTTATCCCTGCGGGAGCACATGTGGAATGCCATGTACAGTGCATCAACAGGCGCTTTTGACGAGCTCGTGCGCCTGTGCATATTGAGTTGAGGCGGCTCAACCGGAATGTTTCGAGCTATGACTTCGCCGGCGGGGATGGACCCAAACCACCTTCTGACCTTTGCCAAAACATCCTGAGCCTGCACATTCCCGGCGATGACGAGGATGGCATTATTGGGCCGGTAGTATTTGAAAAAAAAACTTTTGACATCCTCGAGCGTAGCCTCTTCCACATGCCGTGGTATTTTGCCGATGGTTGGCCAGCGGTAGGAGTGCTTCTTATAGGCCATTTCATAGATGAGGTGCCATACATCACCATAGGGCTGATTGAGACAAGTTTCCTTAAATTCTTCCAATACCACTTTACGCTGCACTTCTAAAACCTTTTTGCTAAAACTCAGACTGAGCATCCGGTCGCTCTCTAACCAAAGGGCAGTCTCTAAATTCTGCGCAGGTAGTACGTCATAAAAATTGGTGATGTCGGTGTTGGTGAAGGCGTTGTTTTCGCCTCCGGCCAGTTGGATTGGACCATCGAAATCAGGGATATTGGTGGAACCGCCAAACATGAGGTGTTCGAAAAGGTGGGCAAAGCCCGTTTTGTCAGGTGACTCATCGCGGCTGCCGACATTGTATAGCACATTCACGGCAGCCATCGGGGTGCTGTTGTCTTCATGGATGAGCACCCGAAGTCCGTTGTTCAATACAAATCTGGAAAAGTTGATCACAGTTACCGCTTTAGTGGCATGCCCTGAAAAGGGGCGCAAAAGTAGCAAATTGCATGTCACGCAGTTCTATTGGCTGGCAAAATATAAAGCATTTTGTGAGGAAGGGAAAAAGGGGCTCGGTGTGTTTAAAAAAATGGGTAGCGTGCTCAACGTGGAAAAAGGTAATTTGGGGTTAGGCCTTTTGGGGCGAGGCCTGGGGTCTAAGTTTATCTTTATTGGTTTTTTGATTTGGAAATAATCACCGGGAGGTTGGGTGCCTCCCGGTGAATACGAAAACCAGATACACTGGATTGCTGTGATAGTTTGGTTGAGGAAGGACTGGGGTTATGTTTATTCACAGCAATTGTTTTCTCTGGCTAAAATTCGGGTTGATACAGGGGTTTAAATCAATAGGGTTCTTTCGCTTGTGTATTGTTTCAATTCTTTTGACAAGGCAAAGATGCATCAGTATATGTACCTGGACAATCGCTCAAATGTTGGGTTTTTTATAAAATTGATGGAAAGTCATCCCCCATCCGGGGGAGAAGAGGGTGAAATGAGGCTTACAAGTACCTCATTTGGAATTCAGAACGAACCCAAAATCGATACTCGTACCACTACTTCCAGTCGTTATAATGCATGTGCCTCCAATGCCTTTCATACGAGACTGCATATTGCGCAGCCCATTTCCAGTTGAATGCTGAAGCAAGGCGGGGTCGAATCCTATGCCGTTGTCCTTTACCCGGATGATGAACTGCTCCTCGTTGGTTTCAAAGTCGATATAAACGACGGTGGCCCTGGCGTATTTCATCAGGTTGTTGATTGCTTCCTTGAAGGCCAGGAAAATGTTGCGCCGGTATTCTCCATTGATAAATATCTGAGGAATATGCTCAGGTATTTTCAAGTGCAGATCCTGAGATGAAGATTCGAAAAGTGTCTGGGCATATTGATTTAGATAGGAAATGAGGTTTTCTAAAGAATCGTTGCGAGAACTGACCGTCCAAATGACTTCTCTGATTTTGCCAGATATTTCACGGGCAGAAGTATTGATTCTTTCTATTTCCCCTTTTAGTTCGGAGACTTTCTTGTGCCTTGCAACTTCAGTGGTGAGGCTCAGAGCAGAGAGACTGGACCCCAAATCGTCGTGCATATCACGTGCTATTCTTTGCCGCTCCTGTTCGAGAGCTTCCCGTTTATCATCTTCGATTTTCCTTGCTCTAGCTCGTTTTTGTTTGCGATACCACATTATCCAAAGCACAACGCCAAGCGCCAATGAGGCCATTATTGAAAAGAACCACCAAGTGTGGTGCCAGGGTTTTCCAATTATTATTGCAAGCGTTTTTTCATGGCCCCAGACTCCGTCGGAGTTGGCCGCCTTTACCCGGAAGAGATAATGGCCAGATGGTATTTTTGGATAGCGAATGAAATTCCTCTTGGTGGGACTGACCCAAATGGGGTCCAACCCTTCCATCTTAAAAGTATATTTTGTATTCGGCGGGTCACTGTATTCCAAGGCAGCAATAGAAAATGAAAGCGTATTTTTCTCAAATGGCAAGTCGATTTGTTGAATATCGCTCACATTCGTAGCGCCGGTTATTGTACATTTCAAATCCGGGGCTTCAATTTCGTTGACATAAATGTTTGTAATGACCGGCGTTGTCTGAATAGTAAGCAATTTGACATTTTGGGGCTTGAAATGTGCAATACCATCAGTAGTGCCAAACCATAATTCTCCCGTTCTGCTTTTTATTACTGACGAGTTATTGAAGATAAGCGAAGGAAGTCCGTCTGCTAGCGTGAAATTATGAAACCTATGAGTTGATGGATCAAAACAACTGAGGCCAATATACGTTCCCAACCATAGTTTGCCATTTTCATCAGCTACAAAACTCGATATTTTCGAAGTGGGCAATCCATCCTTTTGCGAGTACTTTACTGCTTTCTTCACATCCAGATTTTTGGGCAGTTTAAACAAGCCATAGCTGTTCGAAATCCAGAGCGTCGAATCTGCCACTGCTTCAAAAAAAGATGAAAAACCGGAATAGGGGAGGTTCTTGACCAGTTTGAAATTTTGGGCGGGATCGAATATGGAAATAGAAATCAATTCCTTACAGCCAAACAATCTGCCCCGTGAATCCTGCCACAGAATGGCAAATGCCTCCGTAGAATCGACTTCCATTATTCGACTCAGGTCAAAATGCCCGTTCTCTTTCTCCTCAACTTGAACCAGCCCTCCAGGCGATAAGCGGGAATAAGGAGAAAGTATTATCCTTTTATCTTGAAGTTGTATTCCATATAGGCTCTGTTCTTTTGATACTTCGACAAAACGATTTTCATTTGGAACCCAGACTATAGTTCCCGAATCTGACAATATCCATATCCTTCCTTTATTGTCTTCGAAGATGTGATGAATTTTAACATTTGGGATAGATTGAAAGGCAGGGCTGTTCCGGTCAATATGCCTTAATATTTTTCCATTGATATCGAACACCACGATTCCATGATTGGATGTCCCGCACCATATTTTTCCTGCTGAATCCTCTAACAAACAGGTGACATCGAATGGCGAGGCTTGCGTACCTGAATTTATCGATGGAGAAATGATGTCAAATTTCTTTTTTGCCGGGTAAAAAAAATCAACCCCCTTTGGTTGGGTAGAAAGCCAAAAACTTCCATCATCGAGAGCATTGATGGCAGGTACATTATTGTTTGAGAGCGTATGTGGGTTTCTAACATCCTCTGTAAGCTGACCGGTAAATTTTCTCTTGGTCCGGTCGAATATCAAAAGGCCTTCATTTTCAAAAGCAAGCAAAAGGCTATCCTTGCCATATTCTGCCATCCCGATACAGGCTTTCGAAGATTCACTGATGGGAGGAGCATATTGTATTATATTCCGGGTGTCCCAGTTGTAAGCTAAAAGTCCGAATCGGGTAGCGAGCCAAATCAACGTATCGTTTTCCGGAATGATTTGGATGGCGTAAACCGATTCCTTCTGGTAATATATGTTCCGTGTTACCTGATCTATACCGCCATCGGGTAAATAGTTAGTTCTGGTTATATCTGCCTGGTCAGATGAAGAATAAGCACTTGATATGCCCCCTTCACCGTCAGGAACAATAGCTACTCTGTAGGTTTTGAAGGGCAACCTGTTTTTAAATTGAAACTCCTTACTATTAGTGTCGAAAAGATACACCGCCTTGTTGTCAACCAGAATCCATAATCTGCCAAGGTTGTCTAGGTGAAAAGCATGGTACCCTTTTAATACAACATCGTTTGGATTCAGGAGTGTCGTGTGCCAAAAATCATCTGTTTTACGACGGTAAAGATTGACTCCTTCATAAGTGGTGAACCATAAATCACCACTTTCAACCTCGAACATTTTACTCTGAATGTTT
The DNA here is from genome assembly GCA_964586035.1 of uncultured Saprospiraceae bacterium. Taxonomy (GTDB): domain Bacteria; phylum Bacteroidota; class Bacteroidia; order Chitinophagales; family Saprospiraceae; genus UBA6168. Next base: position 5,009 of record CAZPHZ010000066.1, on the reverse strand, counting down.
TCCCCAAAAAGGGAGGTTGAATCTTCTTTATTGGGCAGATAGCCTTGAACACTGCTTCCGTCGTAACGATTTAGCCCATTGATAGAGCTAATCCAGACGAAACCGCGTGAATCTTTTGATACAAAGTAATTGGTGCCATCTGTGAGCCCGTCTTGAAGAGTTAGGTGATGAAAATAGGGGCTATTGCTTTGAGCGAAAATCTCGCCCAATGCCGTCAAAAAGATGAAGACCCACAACCAATTTTTCATCAACTATTAGCCTCTTGGGCAATATGTCGGGCAGGGGAGTTTCGCACTGGCAAATTGCTGAGTGGCGGGAACCCCGTTTCCATCAACATCGGAAATTACTAATTGAACGTCATTGCCATCATTATTTTTGCGCCGAAAGAAAACAGCTACCTCATTGCTGTTAACTTTTGTTGTTAGCCAATTGACAAGATCGTTCTTGTTCAGTTTGGTGATGCTTATTCCACTGTCAGGTGTGGTTTCTGCTGTGAATCCAATGCTACTTACTTTTTGATAGTCTCCCATGGTATTGGTGATATTAGTTTGGCCAAAAGTACAAATTCAATTCACTTTTCTTATCCCCCGTTTGTACCATTTTGTGAGTTTTCATCATTTGGGTAGTTCCAAAAATTGCGGGATAACTTATTTTGCAAAAAATTTGTAATAGATAAAGTTCACAATAAACGATCTATATGAAGCCCATCAGGATTGCTATTATTGAAGATGTGGAAGAGTTTCGGAATGCCCTTCAAATGATGCTCAATGCCACCCCCGGGTTCCTTTGTGATAAAACCTATGCCAATGGAGAAACGGCTCTGGAAGATATTCCTAAGGAGCTCCCTGCAATTGTATTGGTAGATATCAACCTGCCTGGAATAAACGGCATCGAGGTCATGGGGCGTTTAAAAAAGCAATTGCCAAAAATTCAGTTCATGGTTCTTACAGTTTTTGAAGATGACGACAAAATCTTCAATGCTTTGGCCGCAGGGGCCAGTGGTTATCTGCTAAAGAGCACATCTCCCACCGAGATTATGGATGCCATTCGGGAATTGAATGAGGGGGGGTCGCCTATGAGCACTCAAATAGCACGAAAAGTAGTTGCATCTTTTCGCAGTCCAACAAAAGAATTTTCGAATCCTTATGAACAGATGCTGACGCAGCGCGAGAAAGAGGTGCTCGAACTCCTTTCAAGTGGAAAGTTGTACCGACAGATAGCTAAAGAGTTGTACATCTCTCTGGAAACGGTTAAGTCGCACTGCCATAACATTTACGACAAACTTCACGTGACTACCAAAACCGAAGCCATTAATAAGTATTTTCCGAGGTAAGTTGCCGGGGTTTGGTTCAACCCGTAATCTTTGTCAAATTTGCCGGACAAATATCCTCGTATGAACCGCCCAGACTTTACGAAAATTCCTTTTGACAAAAATGCAGGCAGGCTGAAAATCCCCGGTGAAGGGTCATCATTCAGCCATTCCACTCCTGAGCAAATTTCGATAACCCGGAAATTCAACCCGGTTATATTACCACACCAACACTTCGTGGCTGGTATCCCTCCGTATTTGCGGGGGCCATACAGTACCATGTACCTTACCCGGCCCTGGACCATCAGGCAGTACGCAGGATTTTCCACCGCAGAAGAAACCAATGCCTTTTACCGGCGCAACCTGGCACAGGGACAAAAGGGGCTTTCTGTGGCTTTCGACCTGGCCACTCACCGCGGATACGACAGCGACCACCCCCGCGTGACCGGTGACGTGGGTATGGCTGGAGTTGCCATAGATAGTGTTGAAGATATGAAAATACTCTTTGACCAAATACCTCTCGGTAAAATGTCCGTCTCCATGACAATGAATGGAGCGGTCATTCCCATATTGGCATTTTACATCGTCGCTGCAGAAGAACAGGGGGTGGCACCGGAGCAGCTTTCCGGAACCATTCAGAACGACATCCTAAAAGAATTCATGGTGCGCAACACCTACATCTACCCACCGGGACCGTCGATGCGAATTGTGGGCGATATTTTCAAATATACGGCGCAATATATGCCCCGGTTCAACTCCATCAGCGTTAGTGGGTACCACATTCACGAGGCCGGCGGTACCGCTGATATTGAGCTGGCCTACACTTTGGCTGACGGGCTGGAATATCTGCGAACGGGTCTGAAATCAGGTTTGGACATCGACGATTTTGCTCCCCGAATTTCTTTTTTCTGGGGAATTGGTATGAATCATTTTATGGAGGTGGCCAAACTACGGGCCGGGCGTTTACTTTGGGCAAAATTGGTGCGGAAGTTCAGTCCCAAGAACCCAAAGAGCATGGCGTTGAGAACCCATTGCCAGACCTCGGGATGGAGCCTCACAGAGCAGGACCCTTTTAACAATGTAGCACGTACAGCCATAGAGGCTCTGGCTGCCGCGCTAGGCGGCACGCAGTCTCTCCACACCAACGCCCTTGATGAAGCCATCGCTCTGCCTACCGATTTTTCAGCGAAAATAGCACGGGACACACAGCTCTTTTTGCAAAAAAACACTGGCATCACGAAGGTGGTAGACCCGTGGGCCGGGAGCTATTATGTTGAATTTCTCACCGGAGAATTGGTGAAGCGGGCCTGGACGCTCATTGAAGAAGTGGAGGAATTGGGGGGTATGGCCAAAGCCATCGAAAAGGGGCTGCCAAAGTTGCGAATTGAAGCTGCCGCCGCTAAAAAGCAGGCACGCATTGACAGTGGCCACGACAAAGTTGTTGGCGTAAATATTTTTCCGGCTTCGGATAATACGGAAATTGATTTGTTGCAATTGGATAACACAGCGATCAGAGAAGCACAAATATCCCGGCTAAATGAGATAAAATCATCCCGCGATGGCATTGCAGTTGAGTACGCTTTGAATATCCTCAAGAATGCTGCCGCCACCGGCACTGGCAATTTGCTGGACTTCGCCGTGGATGCAGCGCGGAAAAGGGCTACATTGGGCGAGATTTCCGAAGCTATGGAGCAGGCGTTTGGTCGTTATGTACCAATAAGCCGGGTGGTTTCGGGCGTTTATTCAAGTGAGATTAAAATGGATGAAAGTTTTCAAAAGGCCAGAAAATTGGCGAACGTGTTTGCCTCTTCCGAAGGCCGCCGCCCGCGGATACTGATCGCTAAACTCGGTCAGGAGGGCCATGACCGGGGCGCTAAAATCATAGCTACCGGATTCGCCGATATAGGCTTCGATGTGGACATTGGGCCCTTGTTTCAAACGCCGGCCGAGGCCGCGATGCAAGCTGCTGAAAATGATGTACATGTGCTTGGCATTTCTTCTTTGGCCGCAGGCCATCGAACCCTTGTGCCCGAAACTATTGCCGAATTGGAGAAACTCGGGCGGGCCGATATTTTGGTTATTGTGGGTGGTGTCATACCACCGCAGGACTACGACCTGTTGCTCAATATGGGGGTAGTGGCAGTCTTTGGACCAGGGACAAAAATCGCGGAAGCTGCCATGACAATTTTGGAAAAACTCAAGGCATGAGATAGACGCAACGGATAAATTTTGTTTTGTGGATTGAGGACTCCAATTTGATAGGAAAAATTGCGGCCTTTTTGCCAGAGACTTTCAGACTTTCTTTTCGACAAATTCTGGCTTGAAAGAATTTATTTGATTGATAATGCAGAAAGGTGTCATGGATTTTTAGCAACTTTGCGGCTTTTCTGCAACACTTCCAAAGGCCATTTGCTTTCATTTTTCGAAAAGTCCATAATTTAATGAAAAACGGAACACCTCTCATTGCTGGACTACAGCAGGTAGGTATTGGGATAGCGCATGTGCACGAGAGCTGGCGCTGGTACCGGGAGCATTTCGACTTCAACATCCCCATTTTTGAAGAGGCAGCTGAAGCCGGGTTGATGTTACCTTATACAGGTGGCTTGGCACGTAAACGTCATGCCATTCTCGCCATGAATCTGCGTGGCGGCGGCGGTCTTGAAATCTGGCAATACACCGAGCGCACTCCGCAGGCTGCCAAATTTAAAGTACAATTGGGCGATTTGGGGATTTTCATTATCAAGATGAAATCATCGGATGTGGCCTGCACTTTCCAATTCCTTAAAGAAAAAGGGGCCAACCTCCTCGGCAATGTTGAGCAGAACCCTATGGGGCAGCAACATTTTTACCTCACCGACCCTTATGGAAATTTAGTAGAAGTGGTGGAGTCAGATAACTGGTTTTCCACTGGAAGACGTTCCATGGGAGGAGTTTCCGGCTGTGTCATCGGTGTTTCTGATGTCGAAAAATCACTCCCTTTTTACAACAGGATACTTGGCTACGACCAAATAGTTTTTGATGAAAAATCAAGCTTCGGTGACTTTGCAGAATTACCAGGCGGCGAAGCTCCATGCCGGCGGGTGTTGCTGCGCCACAGCCGGCCACGACTTGGTGCTTTCTCCAAACTCTTGGGCACAAACGAGATAGAATTGGTACAAGTTCAAGGCCGCAAACCTCGTAAGATATTTGAAAACCGGTTTTGGGGGGACCTCGGCTACATCCATCTCTGTTTCGATATTTGCGGTATGGAAGCAATGAAAAATCTATGTGAAAAAATGGGTTTTCCATTTACCGTCGAAAGTTCCAGCAGTTTTGACATGGGAGAAGCTGCCGGGCAATTCAGTTACATCGAGGATCCCGATGGAACGCTCATTGAGTTTGTGGAAACGCACAAACTGCCATTGCTGAAAAAGTTGGGTTGGTACCTCGACCTGACCAAACGCCGCCCGGAAAAGGCACTGCCAAGCTGGATGTTGAAAGCCCTAAGTTTTTCACGAGTGAGGTAAATCCTTGTTTAGACCCTCTCATCTTGGTTAGACGGTGCCGGTGGTCATTTATCTTTTTGCCAGCCATAGTTTTTTGGGTATTTCCAGCACTATGTCACTCGGTCGTATCGCGTACAACTTCAGTGGGTTACGACTACTTTCCTAAGCCACTGCATTTCAGCAGAATTTATCCTAAGAATATACACGCCCGGAGG
>CAZPHZ010000065.1:0-11467 GCA_964586035.1 uncultured Saprospiraceae bacterium | reverse complement strand
TTTATAAATCGATACCGAAAGCGACTCCGGTAATCCCCGTTGACCCATCGTTGCTCTATCCTGTACCGATGCTCAAAATTGACCCGGTTAATGTTATTAGTTATAACAAACTGCTGCCAAACACGGTGTTCTTTTATTTCAGGACCTTTTTGTTCTGATTCAAAAATATACGATGGGATATATGCGTACCCCGCCGACATAAAAGCATTGTCAGAAAAATGATAATTTATTGCAGAACGTAATAATAACTGCTCTGTATTAATGGGAGCAATCGTGTGATTCCGGTATTGCACTTCGGTATGAATACTGAAATCATCACTTATCTTATTCATCCCAAAATACATCATCCAATTACCAACTCCGGCCTCCTGAGCAAGTAAAAAAGCAGGGGAAAAAAAGCATATCAGAGAAATCTTCAAACTAAATATGTTCATTGTATCCATTTTAAGTACCAAGACAAATTTTTCGAGCGAAAGCGAGAAAAATAACCCCTTTGCTATCAGATAGTAATAGCTCGCAAACTGGGGTTATTTTTGTCCGAATACAGTTATTAATTATGATGAAGTCCCTCGGAGCCGACTTGTTTTTTAATCCAATGCAAGCAATCATTGAAAGTATCAAAGATTTGAGATGTTGGAATCAAATCGGGAATTAAATCTACCCGCTCAAGCATATACTTAGGTTGATTTATTATGTTCACCAGCAATACTTTTTTACCTTTTTTGACCAAATCAACCAATACATCTTCCATTGCATACAAGCCCGATTGGTCCATATACTGCATTCTTCCCATTCTAATAATAATGAAAGAAGCTGTATCCGGAATTTGCTTAGCTAATTGCTGAAAATCACTGGTTGAACCAAAAAATAATGGACCTTTAATATGCTTAATAAAAACCTTCTCTTCTAAATTTTTCGGGAAATCAATTTCATCCGACCATGCCTTTTCTTTTCGAAGTGATTTTACATCAGAGCGCTCGGCAGTTAAATCACCTATTTTCTTCATGAACATCAAAGATGCTATCACCAGGCCGATGCCAACGGCATATACCAAATTCCAAACAGAGGACAATACCAAAACAATTAGCATTATAATAACTTCGGGACGCGGCATATAAGGTATTGCCTTAAGCCCTTTGTAATCCATAACGCCAATGCCAACGGTAATCAATATTCCAGCTAAAACGGCAGCTGGTATTTGTGACGCGACAGGGCCCAGTACCAATAATATAATCAGTAGTAAAGCCCCAGCGATCATCCCGGATAGGCGCGTTTTTCCTCCGGCATTAATATTAACTACCGTTCTGATTGTCGCTCCTGCACCAGGAATACCTCCAAAAATAGCGGCTATACTATTTCCTATTCCCTGCCCCAAAAGTTCTTTATTAGGGTTGTGCTTTGTTTTGGTCATATTATCAGCAACGACCGAAGTCAGCAAAGAGTCAATTGCTCCCAAAAGCGCTAATGTCAATGCTGTAAAAATATATGGCGCAATACCTCTAAAACTAAATTCCGTGAAGATTTCCAAATTGGGGATGGGTAACCCACTGGGAATCTCTTCAATCGGCCTGTAATTCAATCCAAATCCATAAGCAACCCCAGACATGACCAATAATGCGACCAATGTGCTGGGCACTTTTGTTGTAATGCGCTTAAAACCGTAGATGATAATAATAGTACCCAGCGCTAAAAGCAACTCCAACAAATTGATATTTTTGAGAGCCCTTGGTAATACCTTAATTGTCCCAATAACTCCCGATGCCTCTTTATTTGCTAAAGTTTGTGATTCTTTAAATATCTGTTCTTGTGTAGTATGCTCTGCTCTGCTAATCGTCTCTTTAAAATCTTCTAATACCAAAATACCTTCACCTGCTTCTTCCTTCAAGATATTATCCAAAATTATTTCTTCAGCATAAGGTTGAAATTGATTGACAAAGCCCACATCTTCTTTAGGATAATATCCAACAGAGGGCAGAATTTGAGTGATTAATATAATGACTCCTATCGCCGTCATGAATCCCGAAACTACAGGATAAGGGATGTATTTGATGTATTTCCCCAAGCCAATTAAGCCTAAGCCTACTTGCATCAATCCAGCTAATAAAAATATGGTTAAAATAGCCGGCAATGCCTTACTGACATCTCCATCAAAAGTGGCAACAATCCCAGCAATTACAACCATACTAACCGCCGTCATAGGAGCAGTTGGTCCGGAAATTTGGGTATTGGTGCCTCCAAATAATGCAGCAAAGAAGCCAACAAGAACGGCTCCATATAGCCCCGCACTTGGACCCAATCCAGAACTTACACCAAATGCCAGTGCTAGCGGTAAAGCAACTATTCCTGCGGTGATTCCACCGAACATATCCCCTCTTAAATGAGAGAGGTTAAATCCAAATATCTTTTTCATAATTACTTTTTTAGAAATTCATTTTCTCAGTTAATTAAAAAATTCAACTTTACCAGATGATACGTCATACATCGCTGGCACTATATCAATTTTTTGTTGGCTGTATAATTCGTATAGCATCGGACTCTCAGCATATATTCTTTCAATTGTCAGTTCAACATTCTTTGCTGCAACCCTGTTTACAAAATCCAGATTATTAGAATTCCTGTCTTCGTGAGATGCTGTTTGAGTGGCATCTACAGCGGGCAAAATTTTCTCACACAATTGAGTCAGGTGACCTGCTTGCACTGAATCGCACGCTCCTTTTACAGCACCACATGAAGTATGTCCCATTACTACTATCAATTTTGCTCCGGCAAATTTGCAGGCAAATTCCATACTTCCCAAAATGTCTTTGTTCACAAAATTTCCGGCGATACGAACATTAAAAATATCGCCAATACCTTGGTCAAATACAATTTCGGCGGGAACACGCGAATCTATACAACTTAAAATAATTGCAAACGGAAACTGGTCATTGCTCGTTTCAGCGACCTGCTTGTCAAGTCTTCTTTGCAACAGCTTATTTGCTAAAAACCGTTTATTACCTTTTTGAAGCATGTCAACTGCCACCATGGGAGTTATTATGGTTTGGGTATCAGGAGTTTGAGTTATTGAATTGTCTATGAAATCTGCTTTTTTCATTTCTATTATTTTTTTAAGCAATCCTTTGCCCAAAACAGAATTATAATGTTTGGGCAAAGCATCGATTAGGGTGAAATTCAAAATTTCACTTTTTGAGTCTCTTCGCAGGCACTGGAATTAGCCTCTAAAGAGATGATGCATGGTTTTATTACTACCCTGAAATCATTGTGTCGTAATCAACTGACTGACATCTTTTACAGTTTGCTTCGAGAGTTAAACTACTGTCCCGCAGAAACCTGCTCAGGTGGTCTGGTAAACAGCCAGGTTTATCCCCGTCAAAGAGCTCGTGGTGCGACCTGCAAATTACTTACGACGCGGGCTAAAAAATTTGATTATCAGGAATATTGAATTGAGTGCTAATACAAGCCTGTCTCAGCAAGGAAAAAATCCGAGGTATGAAATAAATACAGGAGCTTGAATAGTACCAAATCAAGGGGAAAGTCAAAAACTTAAAAAGCGGAAGACTTTCCTAGGAAAGGAAAGATTCTGGAGGAGGGGTTGCTATTTCCGGATGATGTATAGAGGGGACATCTTCCAAATGCAAGAAATGTTCTGATTTTAAAACGCCGAATTTCGGAACATCAAAATTCATGCGGAATGTATCGCTTTTTTCTTTCTTGAAATCTTCTTCTTCCAAATCAGTACCTTCAAAACTGGAAAGTTCAATGAGTTCCGATTCGGAATTTATAATCAAATAGCAATAAGGCATTGCATGGGTCCAAAACTGACCAATAAGCAATAAATAGACTATGCTCTTTAGAAAAAAACGATATGTAGGAAACTTTTTCAAGTCAGACTAAACAATATGAATTGCGCGGTAAAATTAGAGACCAACAATACTCAGCATACTCACCATTGAAAACAAGCCAGTATGCCTCAAGCCGGAAAGTACAACCACCAGCCGGTACGTTTACTAATTCCTTCACGTCATTATGCAGATGCCGATGCAGTGTCATTTTCTACAAAACTCCTGCTAGCCAAAATGGCATTTTTTTAAAGCGGGTGCAAAGGTAAAGCAATTTGCGTGCTTTCACCAAAAGAAGTTCACCGTTAAATACATTTGGAAAACACTTTGGTTTAACCCAGATACTCCTCCTGACTAAATAATTTAGTGCAACTGCCTTATACATGTGCCGCTGTTTCCAGGTTGTCTAGCTTTTCATACCAGGTAAACTCCCTTCTAAAGGGGTTGAGCCAACATCGGGGATGAGGCTTTTGAAAGATGGTGTGGGAATTTCAAAGCGTATACTACGTAAATTGCAGACACCCTGAGCTGCTCTCCAAAATGCAGGGAATTAGCACTGGCCGCGCGACCAATCAAACATCGTTTGAATTGACAGGTATATCCTCTTCATCGTCGGGGTGCAAAATGAGGTCGTCGTAAACCCTTACCATGCGATTGGTAAACATGGCCAGGTTGCGAAACTCCGCTAAATGGTTGAAAAACAATACGCTGTTACGGGTTCCGATTTCGTGTTTCTTAATTCTTTTTATTTGATTTTTCCTCGATGTTCTGATGAGCTTTACAAAAGCCTGCAATCCATCCATCAGCTTTTCAACGTCGTTTTCGTCGTTGTTCCGAAATATGTTTACCGCCATTGCGAACCGGTCATCCAACTCTTTTTGAATGGCTTTCAACTCATCATTTTGAACAGAAAGCAAAGGCTTGTGCCCATTGTCCACGTGGTTCAACGTGGGTTTGATAATGTTGTTGACATTATGAGCAGCTTCCCAGAGATACTCCACCACTAAAATGTAAAGATGAGCCGCCTCGAGTTCATTATCATCGATATGGTCCAAAGAAGTGTTGATGCGATTTTTCCTTTTTTCCGCATCCTTAAAGACCTTCCTAAATTCAGCAAAGGTTTTGTTGAGTTTTGATAGGTCTTCCTTTTCCAATCCTTTCAGCGTGTCTTTCAGCAGCTTGTTGAATTTTGTCAAAATATCATCCAGGAACTTAGTGCTTTCCTCTATGACTTTGTCCTTCGACATAGTGCCTTCATCCAAGCTCTTCTCAAAAGCAATCTGCTCTTCAAGGCGTTTGCCGTGCAATCTATGGGTACGGTATATGAGAACTCCCGCAACCACCAACATGACCAGAATGGCCACCAACCCGCCATAATAGAACAAGAAGGCAAGAATAAAGGCTACGGTAAAGGCAGATAATGCGGTAAAAAACCAGCCGCCAACTACCGATAATACGCCCGATACACGATAGACTGCGCTCTCGCGCCCCCAGGCTCCGTCGGCCAGGGAAGCGCCCATGAAAACCATGAAAGTGACGTAGGTCGTAGAAAGCGGCAGTTTCAAGGTCGTGCCCAAAGAGATTAATATGCTGGCCACGACCAAGGTGGAGGAAGCACGTACCATATCGAATGACGGTGCCTTTTTTCTTCCCAGTTTGGCCTGTTCGGCAACAAAAGGGCTTTGGTCAAATTGACGGGCTACGGCTTGCGAAACAGCAACAGGCGTAATCCTATCTATCTGGGTTACAAATTTTCCAAAATTACGGACCAGACTGCGCGATACCGCATAGGATGTGAACTTTTCGGCGCCCTCATACTGTCGCCCCAAGTCCACCGAAGTTTTGATAACCGTCTTTGCTTTTTTAGAAAAATAAAGGGTTGCGGCCATAATCACCCCGGCCAGTAACAGTAATAAAGTAGGGGTAGGCACCTTGCCCGTCAAGCCTTCCATCAAAAATTGGTCAGCCCCGGTACCACCACCTTGTGCATATATTTCGTAAGAATTGTACCCTGCCAATGGCACCCCGATAAAGTTCACCAGGTCGTTGCCGGCAAAAGCCATCGCCAAGGCGAAAGTTCCCACAAGCACAATCACTTTCATGATGTCAATTTTAGTAAACCAGGTCAAAAGTTGTAAAACAATTGCCCAAGCTACAAAACTCAAGACGACGATGAGTACGGTATTTTCTTTAATGGTGGAAAGCAAATCGCCACTCATAAAGGACGCCCCTTTGGCTCCTTTTACCACCATGAAATAGGTGATGGCAGCAAAGGCAAACCCACCCCAAAGACCTCCGAAATACTTCAACCTTTTTCTGTAGTCGAAAGATAGCAACAACCGGGTCAGATACTGTAAAATAGCTCCCGCTGTGAATGCCACTACCACCGACAGCAGTATCCCCGAAATAATGGCAAACGCCTTTTCGGAATTAATGTATTCGCCGAGGTTGAGAGCATTGGGATCTGTGTAAATTTTTATTATTGCTATAGCCACCGCTGCGCCAAGTAATTCAAAAACAATTGAAACTGTGGTTGAAGTCGGCATCCCAAAAGTGTTGAAGGTATCCAGAAGGATAACATCGGTAACCATGACGGAAAGGAACAAAATGATGATCTCGGAGAAATAAAAATACTGCGGATGAAATATGCCCTTGCGAGCTACCTCCATCATGCCGCTGGAAAATGTGCACCCTACAATGATTCCCAGGGAGGCCACCAGAACGATGATTTTGAATGTAGCTGATTTGGCACCAACGGCGGCATTCAGAAAATTGACCGCATCGTTGCTAACGCCAACAATCAAGTCAGAAATAGCGAGAATAAAAAGTATAACGACAATGACTAAATAAAAAGTTAGCATAGAGCAATGGTGTTTGTTTTCTCAGTCTCCGTTCCACGGCATCTTACGATTCATCGTTCCCTCATTTGGCAACAAAAAACGTCTTTTATTTGAAACGACCAACAAAAATAAAAACCAGTACCAATGCCGGCCAAAATTCAATGTTAATTTAATGTAAAGTCCTGAAAGTGGCAGGCAAAATGTGCACACCATCCGGTGCAGAGATGTTTAGATATTGGAAGGAAACATGACAATAATCAAAAAAAGCACTGCCAGCATTTACTGCCAACAGTGCTTTGAAGTACCCACGACTGGAGTCGAACCAGCACGTCCTAAACCGGACACCAGGCCCTCAACCTGGCGCGTCTACCAATTCCGCCACGTGGGTATTTGGTATGAAAAAAAACGGATTATTTCAACGGCACAAAGAGTAAAAAAACGCTTTCTTGTAAAGCGGGGCAAAGGTAAAGCAATTCCAATGTTTTCAGCAAAAAAATTTCATCATTGAAAAAAAACTTGAAAAAGTTCTTTGTTAAATATATTTTTTCATTATATTTGCACCATCAAAGTACGTGAGCAACCACAACACCCTATTACAAGTTTTTATAATCCAGAACATTTCAAAGCTCACAAAATGGAACACTACGTACTATTTCTGGCCATTTTGGCCGTAGGCACTCTGCTATTAACAGTTGGCCCTCAAATCGCAAACCATCCGAAAAAAGGCCAGAAAGATTCTTACTCATCTTATCCTGAAGATAATTTTTCCTCTGGCGCAGGATAATCCAGCTTCCACAAACCGAAATCTTCCCGACTGACCAAACCGTTTGATGCCGATCCATGCATGGCAATTAATTGCCATTTGTTTGGCATGATTTTTACATCTGTATTTTCGTAATTTATTATCCCATGAACGTACCTCGACTCCCCATCGTTGTGCTGATTTCAGCATGCGCATTATTGTCAGGACTAAAGGCGCAGTCTGCCCTGAATCAGGATGCTTTCCTGGCGTCAGCGTCTCATATCGGGCGCCTTTCTTCCACGGCATTGTATCGCCATCACAAAAGATTACCACAAACTTTTACCGGATACGCCATTGAGATAGCTACCTCCCGCTACCCGCTTCAGAACAGCGATTCCATTTTCCACCAATTCGGAAACGTATACTACCAAAAGCTCAGAGAGGGGGGATATTCCTATTTAATCAAAGTCGATTTTTCATCCGAGGCTTCAGCCTGGCATTTTATTAAAGCAGTAGTATTGCCCAAAGCACCCGCTGCAAAACTCTACCAATACAAAGAAGGCAATCGCAAGCATCTGGAGCAGTGATGCTTCACGGAGTTTGCGCCAACATAGTAGTTTTCTTTTCTTGAGACCAATGACGATGGAGCTCGCCACGGAAAGCCGTGGCGGGCTTACTTTTTTGGTTTAAAAGTTGAAAAAAGGGTTTGTCAAACAAGTTTGACAAACCCTGGAAGTTAAACTACCTCGTGTACCTCGTCCGGTACAGGGTAGCCCACACACTATGAGAACACCCAATAAGTCTTTTTAATCAGGGATGGGTGGAGGCAGATAGTACTTGCATTGGCTGGAAATTGAACCATTGGTTTCCGGATATGCCGAAGGCCTCTCTTGGACTTCATTGCTTGCGAGTCGCTGGTTCTTATCCAATACATGCATCCGATCCCCCACCCGGTGTTCCTGATAGAATTGGCCATCTAAAATCGCCGGAATTGCATTCAACCCAGCTTTATTAAAGAGGGTTCGACCGCATGGCAGTCGAACAACTCCTAATCTCATGAAAAAAACGATTATCTATCGAGCGGCCAATGTTTTCTTTTGACGGCCAGCTTGTTATTTTAAAAAGGGGCCAGCTAATGGAAATTAGCAACCCCCCAACAGAAAATAACTACTTATAACCGCTCCAATTCCATGGATTCATGAGGGTTTGTTCACAGTGGAATCGGGAGACTTTCCATTCTGCTGATGGAATATGAAGCAATGGCCATAAGCAGGTAATATGGGGTTAAAGGCTTGTGAATTGGAACGATTAGAACTTGTTATAATCGCAGGTTTACTTCTCAATATTCAAAGCTCAAGGGTCCAAGTTGAATTTTCATGGTATGCCAATCTCATCCCAAAAGAAGCCGGGCAGATTTGTTCGTTCCGCCATCAAGCTTATTCCCTATCCATTGATTAACTATTTTCACGATACAAAAGTAAGGCAGGGTCTCGTGAGGGGCAATCCGGCAATAGGCCTGAAGTGAAGTTTCAAAACAACAGATATTCAAAATATTAAGCGCCCTGTATCTTCACTTTCCTGTAAAATCCTATTTCATAAGATTCTTTTAATCAGAGATTTAAAAAAAAAGCAATAAGATGGGAGGAGTAGTTTTGTGGCAATCGCCCAGTTTCTCTATCTCTCTAATATTGAAGTTCCTAAGAGTTAAAAAAAAGTCTAATTTTTATTTATTGACGAAAAATAAAGTTGTGAATTATGCGAAGCAGAGATGACTTGTACCACCTGATTCATTCAATGTCGAAGTCGGAAAAACGGTATTTTGTGTTAGATGCGAAAAAGAGCGGACGCTCGGGCAACCGCTATCTTAACCTCTTCGACACCATCAACCGAATGGCAGAATTCGACGACCAGCTTTTGAAGAAAAAATTCCCCAAGAATTTGTCTTCCGGAAAAGCCTACCTCTACGAGGCAATTTTGCGCAGCATGCGCGATTACCGCAGCCCGGTTTCAAAAGCAGCCCAGGTAAAAGAGCGACTCATGGACGCACGCTATCTCTATGAGCGCGGCCTTTACCAGCAATCGACACAGCGCATCGCCGAAGCAAAAGCCATGGCCACCGAACTGGAAGACCAGTTCACACTTTTGGAAATCAACAAGGAAGAGCATATTTCTCTGTTCGACAGCCGGGCATCTGTGAAGCTGGAACATATAGAGAAATTGAATGAAGAACGGGAGAAAACCCAACGGTCCATTGGTGAGGAACTGAAGTATCTCGACCTGTATTACAGACTGCTGCTCGAGGTGTTCCGGGATTTCAACCCAAAGGATGAAAGCGGCATGGAAGCCCTAAAAAAAAGACTACCCCTTGAACTTTTGGCTGAAAAGAACAAGCCCATTACACCACAGGCAATTCGCCGTTATTACCTGTGCAATGCAGTTTACCACAATTTACTGGGCGACCTTGATAAGGTGTACGATTACTCGCTGAAGGCCGTGAATTGGTGGGATTCGTATCCCTCGCTGAAGAAAGAGGAGTTTCACCGGTACATCATCAATGTGTCGAACCTGGTGAACAATATGTACAATTTTGAAAATCATGCGGCACTTACACAAAAATGGCTGGACAAACTGAACCGGGAAAAATCGGCTAAAAGTTATCACAATCAGAAAATCATTTTTTTGAAATTGTCCATCTCAAACTTGCTGAACCTGCTCAACCGGAATGAATTTGAGCAAGCTCATCAAACATTACCCGAAATAATCACCGGACTCAATAAGTTCGGATTGCGCAAGTCCATCGTCCTGACGGGAAACATCGCCACCGTATATTTTCTGGTCCGAGACTATACAAACTGCCTTTATTGGTCCAATCACATAATAAAAAATCAAAAAACTACCGGCAGAGAAGACATCCAGCGCATCGTGCGGATATATGCCGTCATCTCCTACTTTAATAAGGGAGACATCGACCGGGCAGAGGCTGCCGTCAAAGCCACCAACAGGTATTATAAGTCGGTGAGATTGCCCAAAACTGCATTCGAATATGTAGTGCTGAACACCTATTTAAGAAAGATTTTCAACGCCCCGTTAAATGAGGTAAAAAGTGCCACCAAAGAGTTCGAAACCTTTTTGAAAAAGTCAAAACCCAAGCGTGAAGCAAAGACCCCACTCGGCCTGTCAGAGTTGTTAATTTGGATAGAGAATCAGAAGAAGCCAGCCCTTCAATCAGACGGCAAATGGTAAAAGCGGATGTGCTTAGGGCTGCCAATACCTCCTTCCAACCTCGCCAGAATGGCCTTTGGGGAGGTGAGGCCGGTACCGGGGTTCTCCTTTAACCTCACGGCAAAAACCGTGGTGTTGGCTGCCGGCACCTGGGTGGGCCCGGCAAAGCCCACGTCGATATCAGTGATGCCAATGATGAATACGGTGTTGTTGACATCGTTGTAGGTGATACAAAGCTGATTTCTATCAGCACCGGCCACCTCGTAATCGTAAAAAGGAGGTTTATTTTTAAGCAGTTTGCGAAGCTGTTCGTCCAATTCGGCAGGCACTTCCGCGGCACAAATGTCGGTAGCTAACACGGAAAGCAGGACCCCTCTTTTACCAATGGCCAATCGCATATCATTCTGTTTGGAGTTTACCAAAATGATTGAATGGAGGTCGGAGGAGAGGAGAACGGAATTTCTCATAGTTCAAAGGTTGGTTGATGCATGGTTTGGTTTCCGCAAGTTACGGCAAAATGAATACAGAACAAATAATCCACATATAAAACTTATCCCCTGGCAGCAGCAACCGGCAACAAAGATTTCCCGCATCCGTTTTCTTTAGAATACCTTTACGAAAATAAATTTCTCCGTGAAATCCATTGAAATGAAACCAGTTTTCCTCCTTTTCACCTTTGCCCTGCTCGCATCCTGCACCTACACCCAAAAGGTCAAGGATGGCAACTTCGCCTTTGAACGGAAACAATACGCTGTAGCCGTTGAGCTCCTCCAAAAAGCATACAACACAGAAAAAAGACGGGTGGCGGTAGCGCGAGCAGCTTT
>CAZPHZ010000064.1:0-11544 GCA_964586035.1 uncultured Saprospiraceae bacterium | reverse complement strand
GAAAGGCCGGGTTGTTCACACATCCCCACCAGTTGTCCATGTTTTTCATCCAGGGTGCCGTGACGAAGTCCCCGTTTGCGCTGCGCATTCGGCCGGTTTGGTGTTTCTTGCTTCCAAAGGGCAAATCCGGAAGGGTAGGAGTGAGGGCGACTTGCAATTTGTATCCCAACGAATCCGCTTTTTTTATAAAAGCCTCATTGGTAGTGTACACCCAATTGATGTAGGTAGTATGGAAACTGCGCGCCGCAGCAAAAGTCTCGAGGGTGTCGCTGTCGCCAACCGGCCGTTCCCACCGGCTTGAAAAGCACACATCGCTATAATGCGGGGCTCCGGGAGGAAGATTGGCTGGCTTTGCCACGTTGCTAACCAGAAGCCGGGGACCGGAGCAAGAGAAAAAGAAAGGCAGTGAAAGGAAGAGGAAAATGGTACGCATAGCAGGCCTGGAATTTCATTTTGGAGGGTTCGAAGATAGGCATTATGCGGAGGACGGGAAATAAAAAAAAGGCAGCAGCCGAAGCTACTGCCCAAAAACAACTTCTATTGAGATAAAGGCTTTCCGAATTTGGGATGGTACTGCGGGAGGTTATTTGCCTGTTACCACATAGCCCCCTCGTACCAAAGGAATGATTCCATTTCTCAGCTGGTACACCATATTATCTTTGTAATAAAACAGGCGTACATCGAAATTTGAACCTTCCTTTCTCTGACTATTGAAATACCGGATGGACATCGGCTGGCCCTCGTATCGGAAAATGTATCCGATGGCGCCTTGCTGGCTATCCGGATATTCAGGGTTGTACTCGTTTATTGGCACCACTTTTTGGTTATCCAAGTCGTATATCTGAATGAGAAACTGCTGATCAATTATCGCCCCGGCATCTTGGTTTAGTAAGTCAAAATCGAGGAACGAGAATTTCCATCCACTCTTTATTTTGTTCAAATCTTTTCCATATTCTTTATTTCGCAGGACAATTTTATTGAAATTCACCGTCGTGTTGCTCACGATGCTAGTCAGCCTCATTTGCGGCTTCAGGATAACTTTCGTCTTTTCCTCCACCGGGCGAACCTGCTCTGTACCCAACTCACCACCAGATGAAGACAACGATGTTGAAATATCAGATTCAATGTCTAAGATGTTATCCTTCATTTCTGATACAGCGGATGTCTCATCAGAAAGCCGGTTGTTCAATCTGGCTTGCTCCTTCTTGTCCTCCATCCTCTGCCGGTCGTTTATTTCCATCTGGTGGAGGATGGCATCCCGTTTCTTTTCAAGGGCTGCTATCTTTTGCTCATCTACAGATGATTTGGATTTCAATCGACCGATTTCCTTGGTCAGGGCCACCACTTTATCTTCACTTCTTTTCAGCTGGCTATTCAATCGCCTCACATTATTTTTGAGTCCTGTTATCTTCCCGTTTAGGTCTTTTATGACTTGGTTCATCAGGTTCACAGAATCCTGGTAAACCGTTAGTTCTTGCTCTAATTGTTGATTAATACCCATCTCTGCCTCAAGGGCATCGGTGGTTTTGGTGAGCTTGTCTTTTGTCCAGGTGAGTTGCTTTGTTATGTCTGAAATCAGACCTGACTGGTAAACTGTTAAGCACGCAAGAGCAATAGCGCTGGCAATGCTAAGGGCGAGGGGTAATCTCTTTGTCAAATTCATGGGCTATGTGCTTTAGGTGTCCCGCCTTTACCCCCATGGCTATTATTACTTTCTTTCAGTAAACGCTTTTAAACCTATCGAAGGTTCAAAACCGGCAAATAATTTTTAAAAATAATTATCTGTAAGGAGTTGAAGCAGAATCGTGTGAACACATAGCACATTTTCAAATATTGTTCCAATTTTTGATTTGTAAGTGGATGTAAGAGATAACGAAGAAAATATTTTGCAAAAACATTTAACCAAAGTAGTGGTACGAGCCTTACAAAAGGGTTGAAGAAATAATAGGATTTCTTTTTCAAATAACGGCTAATCACGATTTTTGCTAACGTTGTGGCCGCGTCCGCAATTTGCAGGATAAAATTTCCGTCGATGCCTATTTTGATATTTTTTTTGGCCCATTGGTTTGGGTCATTGTTTTTTCAGACATTCTTTCTCCACCGGTACGCTTCGCATAAAATGTTCACCATGCCCAAGCCATGGGAGCGTGTTTTTCATTTTTTCACTTTTGTTTGGCAAGGATCCTCGTACCTTACACCGCGGGCATATGCCATTATGCACAGGATGCATCACGCTTATTCGGACACCGAAAAAGATCCACATTCGCCCGTATTCTTCAAAGATGTTTTTGGCCTGATGAAACACACACGGGATATTTTTCACGGTTTAGCGATGGAGACCAAGGATGTTTCAGCGAAATTTCTGGGGAACTACCCGGAATGGAAGGCCTTGGACCATTTCGGGTACGGTTGGTTTTCGCGCATAATGTGGGCTACTGCGTACATTGTGTATTATGCTTTTTTTGCTTCACAATGGTGGATGTTTTTGTTACTGCCAATCCATTTTCTGATGGGGCCTATTCACGGAGCCATCGTCAATTGGTGTGGTCATAAATATGGATACCAGAATTATGACAACAACGATGACTCCCGCAACACGCTGCCATTTGATTTTTTGACGCTTGGAGAACTTTTTCAAAACAACCACCATAAGCACCCTAATAGCCCCAATTTTGGGTCTAAATGGTGGGAGTTTGACCCGGTATACCCGGTGTTGCGCTTACTTCACTTGATAGGAATTATACGATTGCGCAGGGCTTGAATAGTAGAATTCACTATTAAAACAACCCCGATTATGTTACTTTTTGAAACGCAAGATGGTTCGCAGTCGGTTCTCTCAGAAGAGTATGGTGTGACGTACCATTCTAGATATGGTGCGGTGCAAGAAAGCCGGCACGTGTTTATTGAAGCAGGCCTTTTCGTTAAGGCCATTGGCAGTAAACGGCTTTCCATTTTGGAACTGGGATTTGGCACCGGCTTAAATGCATTCCTCACACTGATAGAGTCGGAAAAACTAAATCTTGACATCCATTACTGCGGGGTGGAAAAGGAGCCGCTCTCTCCCGTGTTGTTGGACGAGCTACGCTATCCTGAGTTTCTGATGGCGCAGGACAAATCTGCTCTTTTTAAAGCTTTACACCAAAGTTCATGGGAAGAAGAGGTGCCCATAACGGAAAACTTCACACTTTGCAAATTGCATCAACCATTTGAGAAGGTAACCCTTTGCTCCAAATACGATTTGGTATTTTACGATGCTTTTGCACCTAAAGTGCAACCGGAACTTTGGGAAGAATCCGTGCTGGCAAAGGTATTCGAGTCACTTTTGCCAAACGGGATTCTGACAACCTATTGTGCAAATGGATCCTTCAAGCGGGTGCTCAAGGCGGTTGGGTTTGAGGTAGAAACGCTGCCTGGTCCTCCCGGCAAAAGAGAAATGACACGGGCTACAAAACACTGAATCTTGCAATTCCCCAACGCTGGATTTATAAAACACAAGATATGAATGCTCTCTTCCGGAAAAAGATAGAAATTCTCGATGAACAATTGGAAAAGCTATTGACTCAATTGACGGCGTATTCTCACGAGCAACTTAACACGAAGGCCGCGCCCGGATCCTGGTCGGTTATGCAGACCATTCAACACCTGATGGTAGCTGAAAAGGCATCCATCGACTATGTTTATAAAAAAATAAAGTACCGCGGAAATCTGAAAAAGCCGGGCGTGTCAAATACTATTCGGAAAATGTTTTTGTGGTTTTTTCTTTGGGCCCCGCTGAAATTCAAGGCACCGGCAATCGTTGCCGAAGATAAATTTCCAGCCGAAGCAGATTTTCAGGACATTGCCGTTAAGTGGCGCAAAATAAGGGCTGACCTGACTCAACTATTTGAATCTATTCCCCCGGAACTCGTTGATACTGCCATTTTCCGGCACTCCTTAGCTGGAAGGCTTTCACTCGATGGCATGTTAATGTTTTTCTCCGGGCACTTCATTCGCCACCGAAAACAAATAGAAAGGACCCTTCGGAAATTGGGCTAAACCAGAATGCCGGCAATTATGGCCGTCAGGAATGCAGCAATGGTTCCACCTATCATAGCTTTCAGGCTCAACTCGGTCAGGTTTTTACGCTGACCCGGTGCAATGGCAGATATGCCACCTATTTGAATGCCGATGGAAGCGAAATTGGCGAAGCCACACAAAGCATACGTCGTGATGAGTATGGACTTTTTCTGCAATAAATGTTCAATATCCGGCATTTGCGCATACGCGTAAAATTCATTGATGGCGGTTTTCATTCCCAGCAATTGTCCGACCAGCATAGTGTCTTGAGAGGGTACGCCGAGCAGCCAGGCTACTGGAGCAAACATCAACCCTAAAATGTACTCTAATGTAAACCCATGAAATCTGCCATCCGTGGCCTCGGTGATGGTGCTGTTCAGGCCTGTCCAGTTGCCGATTCCGTCTTTGAGAACGAAATTTATCATGGCGATGAAAGCGGTAAAGACCAACAGCATCACTCCTACATTGACGGCGAGCCGGAATCCATCTGTAGAGCCGCGGGTAATGGCATCCAATACATTGGT
This sequence comes from uncultured Saprospiraceae bacterium, assembly GCA_964586035.1. GTDB lineage: Bacteria > Bacteroidota > Bacteroidia > Chitinophagales > Saprospiraceae > UBA6168. Next base: position 6,964 of record CAZPHZ010000064.1, on the reverse strand, counting down.
CCCCGATTGTTCTTTTGGCACATCGAGTTTTTGTGCCTCAATTGGGATTTCTTTCGGCTCGGGGTAGATGATTTTGGCAGCAACGATAGCCGCGGGGGCAGACATAATGGAGGCCGTAAGCAGATGCCGGGCGAAGAGCTGCCTGGCTTCGGGGTCGCCGCCGCCGAGAAATCCGACATAGGCAGCAAATACACTTCCGGCGATGGTGGCGAATCCCCCCGTCATCAGGCACATGATTTCGCTGCGTGACATTCGCTCCAGGTAGGGTTTTATCACCAACGGCGCTTCCGTTTGCCCGATGAAAATATTAGCGGCCGCCGCCAGACTCTCGGCCCCGGTCAGTTTCATGGTTTTGCTCATCACCCAGGCAATGCCTTTGGTGATTAATTGCAGAATGCCAAAATAATAGAGCATGGAAGACAAGGCTGAAAAGAAGACGATAGTAGGCAGGATTTTGAAAACAAAATTATTTAGGGCACCATCCACATTATCCAAGCCAAAAGGGGTGAGCAGGAAATCGGTTCCGGCATCCGTAAAATCGAGGACCTTTACAAAAAAGCTGGCAATGCCGTCGAAGATATCTGTGGCAATGTCCACCTTTAATACGAGCAGGCCCAACGCCAGTTGGAGGAGCATACCTGCCCCGACGAGCCGCCAGTTGATTGCTTTGCGGTTGTAGCTTAGGGAGAATAGAAAACCCAATAAAACTACCATGCCCAATAAAGCCCGGAGAATGCTGAAGAAAAAGTCCATAGAGTATGAAGTTCATTTGTTTGGTTGCGATGGAGTGCCAAATGTAAAGAAATGTATGGAGCTTTTCGGTTAGGCTACCAGTTTGTGAAGGCGCGGTTGAAAATCCGGTCCACCAATTCTTCGTTGATGTTTTTTATCAATTGGGCCTGCACATCGAGGAGGTTCTGGTCGGGCTCGAAAAAATCGTCGTAGGAAAACTGCTGTTTCCAGTTTGCCTTCTCGTCTTTGTTGTTTTTGAATTCCACCTGCATGCTGATAGTGAGTTTGTTGAATCCGATTTGCTCTCCCGCTTTCGGAGCTTCGGCGGATACCCTGAACCCGGTGATGGTCCCCGAAAACTCGATGTCGGGTGTTTCGTCGTTGTAGTTTAGCCGTGTTTCCCGCCTTATTCTATCTTTGAGCAGTTCGCTGAATTCGAGCGGGAGGGTCGGTTCGGAGCCAGGTGCCTGGTTTTCAAATAATTTGACATAAAAAGTACTGACATCCGGCGGTATGCTGATGCCCTTGAGAGAGTAGCAGCCTGAAAATAATAGGGAGGTCATGACGCCGAGAGGCAAGAGGGTTGACCAATTTTTTAGCAGTGAAATAACTCTAATCATGCTGGAAATTGTAAATTGGTGATTTGCGGCGGGCCGCAAATAATTTTAACCGAAGCAAAGAAAGCAAACTGACATGGGGTTATACCTAATTATCCTGGTTATTCTCATCGTGCCGGCGCTTATTTTTATGCTGTTGCCAAAAGGCAACTGGGTACATGAATCTGTAACCCTGCCCCTTTGGAACTTGCGATTGCAGTTCTTGCCGAAGGGAAAATACATGGAATCCAAACATAGCTTCGGAAACAATTTCCGCCAATACCTCCTCTATTTTCAACCCGATAAACCCGCACCAGACCGGCGCCACGTCGTAGTATATTTCCATGGTGGTGGATGGCAATTCGGTACTCCCGGCATGTTCCGGGCCGATGCGCAAGTACTTGTCAACGCGGGGTACCACGTTTTTATGCCCTCACACCGGAGGATCCCGTTTTTCAATTTTCGACACATGCGGTCCGACATCCGCACCATCATGCATCTCGTCGCCGAACAGATGGAAGAGCAGGGTCTTTCCTCAAAAAGGGTAATCGTGGGCGGCACTTCATCCGGAGGTCATCTCGCCGCCCTGCTCGCACTCGACGACCAGGTATTACCCGCCGGGGAGGTGCCCGGTGCGGGGCTGTCGGGGCTGTTTCTCATGGGCGCAGCACTCAACTTCGATGGCATGTGGCATTCCCCACCGCTATGGATGCTGGCCGGAAGCCGGAAAAGCAAACTGTATAAAGAGGCGAATCCCGTGTACCACATCTCGGCATCGTACCATTTGCCCACACTCATCGTCCACGGCACCAAAGACGGGTTGGTGGAATACGAAAGCATTCGGGATTTTGTGAATAAATTCGATGCTTCGCAACAAAAATACCTCGATTTTGTCACTCTCCCCGGGGGCATTCACACCGATGCTGCGAGTTGGGGGTTTCCCGGTCATCCGGCCAATAAGGCCTTTTTCAAATGGCTGCACGAAATGGAACGCAGGGAGTTGCAGGCATGAATTCTCATTTGCATTTCTTTAAAAAACAATGGCCGGGCGTAAAATACACCCGGCCATTAGGAAAGAATCCACGCTGTTCAAAACATCAAATAACCTGGAATTGCGTCAGTAAATTCATGGGATAATAATTTTCAGACTTTGGACATGAGTCGTCAGACAACAGACTCTCACTTTTTTTTTATACTAAAACAAGTGCTAATGAAGTTGATGACCAATGCTTTACAAGTTTGGTATATTTAAGTATAAAATCTTCTGTTTAATGTTCAAAGTCTGATTTGTCAATCAATCAGTACTGCTCGTCGCACGGCGGTATTTCCCGAAGTTTCGAGCCGATAATAGAATAAGCCCGTGGCACCCAGTTCATTGCGGTCTATTTCCACCTCGTTGTAGCCCTTGTCAAATTCCCGTTTTACCTGCTTCACGATTTTACCGGAAGCATTTATGAGGGTGAGCGTGGCAACTGCAGGTTGTGGAAGGTTGAACGCGATGGTCGTAGTTTGCCGGAACGGATTGGGCTTGTTTTGATAAAGCTCGAATTCTCCGGCAACGGGTGATTCCCCGAAAGAAAGCGATACCTCCATGACATCATTGCTGCCTGCACTGCTTGCCGGGTAAGCTTCCGCCGCAGTATAGCGGCTATTGATACGGAGAAGATCCCTCAATCGTCCATTTTGCCTGGCCATGAACGACAAGGTAAACACGGGGCTGCCTCCTGGCAATGAGGTCACTTCATCGCTGTTCCAACTACAGGTGAGCACCCCTACATCGGACATAGTAACCCCGAAATTCGTCGAATTGGCCAGGCCGGGTTGTATATCAGTGAGGGTCAAGAAGCTCGCATCGAAATCCAATGTAAACTGGAACCCGCTGACGGCAAAGTCGTTGGCTTCAAAAGTCACATTTACCATCTGACCGCGGGAGATTTCTTCGTCTTCTACATCAAAAATGAGAAGGCCATTGGTCGTCCGGTCGCCGATGCCTGCGAATGAATCGCCGGAAGCACTGTTGTTCACATCGCCCACTTTTATGGCGGTGAAATCGGCATCCAATACATCGCCGGGTATATTGTTGATGTTGATGATTTCCGGAAATTCCTCCGCCCATGGATTTGAAGGGTCTGGGAATACGTAGTCTTTGTCAACGAATCGCCAAGCGTTATTATTCGTGAAATCGTCGTTGATGAAAAGGATGAGTTTCCGTATTTCGACGAGGTCAAAGGTGGTGACGCTATTGGAATTATTGGCGTCAGCCGCAATAATTTTGTACGGCGAATCCAACGTCTCCACACCAAGTATATGTTTGCTGATGAGCACGAGGTCGAAAGTACTCACGCCATTGAGCGGGCCGTCATTTTTCTCCGGCGTCAATGTTATATCCGTGCCAGGTGCAATGCCGGTGAACTGAAATCCACCTGGGCCAGAGAGCACCAATCCGTTGTTTTGGCCATTTAGAGAAACCCCGACGTTGTTAACGTTGTTGTCGTTTTCATCAGTGATAGTACCCCCGAGGTGTACCACCATGGTGTCGCCGCTGCATTGGCCCAGGTTGGATTGTACGTCGATGAAAGTCTCACAATAATCCTGGTTTCCAGATTGATCGGTCACCCACATTTGAATGGCATTCATGCCGGTATCAGGGCAAAAATAAGTGCGGGTAGTGTCGAGAACGTCGGGAGAAAAGGAAAACAACAACGGCCCCGAGCAATTATCAAAACTGGCTTTGTCGAAATCCATTGCATTCACCGTAATCATCGGCGTATCGGCTACCATCAGTTCGATAGCCAGGCCGTTCACACAATATGCGACTGGTATTTTGCCATCGGCAACAGTCACTGTGGTGGAACACGGGGTCGAATTGTTACAATTGTCGCTGGCGACGTAGTTGACGTTGTAAGTGCCAGGTGCCACATTGACGAATGGGCCGAGTCCGGTGCCGAGGTCGCCGGAGGCCGTCACATCCGTCATCGGACTACAATCGGTAATGTCAGGGACGGGCAGCGTAACGGTGGCCACGCAGGTCGAGTCGGTGATGAACACGATATCCGTTATGGCACAACCAGCGGTGAACACGGGAGGTGTTTCATCTATCACTTTGATAATTTGTTCGAAATATATAAAGCCATCCCATGGGTCACTATCTGGGTCGGTGTCAGGGTTGGTAATTTGAGTAGCCTGGGCCACACCGGGGCGGTTAGATGCCGGGCCACTGCGCCAGCTGTCGCGGAAAGTGCGGTCGTCACAGTCGCCATCGCCATCAAGGTCGCATTGCGGGAATGGGAGGCCCAGCATACTTTCGGGCTGTTCCACCACCTCATCATCTACCTGCTCACCCACAACGCACCAATTTATAACTGACCATTGGCGTACGATTTTAAAACAAGCGTCAGGAACCACGGTGTAAATTACGTCCTCGTAAGAAACGGCAATCATCTCACAGTTGTCATAATATATCTGGGGCTCGCCGAGGTCGGGCAACATATCACCACAAGAAAACTGAAGGTGGGGAGGAAAAGCCACCACCCAATCTGAGACATGGTTAACGGTAATGGTTTGTGTGCAACTTGCCGGGGCATTAGCACCGGAATCAGTAGCTGTCCAGGTTCTTACGATGCTGCCTTCGAGGCATTGGCTTAGATTAATATCGATTTCCCGCTGCACATTGTAGCTGCAATTGTCAATAAATATAGGGGTACCGAATTGGGGATTCAACAATTGGCTTTGAGCATCCTGATCGCCTGTGAGGTCGTCGAGTTGCTGCCGAAGATTGTCATCGTACCAGTCGCAGGTAATGGATTGATCGGGCGGGCAACTCAATGCTGCAGGGCCGGTTTTATCCCGCACCTGAATTTGCACCATGCAGTCGTTGAAATTATCGTAACAGTCGAATGCCCTGAAAACAACAGTGGCAGGACTCACGGGTACATCTTCGCAACAAAATGTGACGGAGGGGCCGAAAATGGTATTGTCCACACCGTCGTCGCAGTTATCTGCCATGAGGCGCACCTCGAAATGGTCGAGGCAGCAGTTGTCGTGGGTCCCATCGTCGAAGGTTTCCGCGAAAACCGTGGCAGTGCCATCCGTGGTGAGCGATACCTCTGTGATGCCGTCACAAACGGGGGTTGGAGTTATGTCGTCGATTACATTCACTGGTACGGCAAGCTGTGTTTCATTGCCGCAGTCATCAGTGGCTTTATACGTCACCAATTGGGTGCCTAACGGCAGACCTGGCATTGGCACAAACCCACCTTCGCTGCCATCCGTGCCATTTATATATATGGCTTCGCCAACGGGGGTTATAATTTTTATGGTCACATCGTTGCAATCGTCAGAAAACGATGGCGGTGGCAGAAAGCCAGTCGAACGGCAAACCTGTGGGTGTTGGGCCGGCACATTGGCAGAGATGGCGAATGGGTCGCGGATGAGCACGGGTGGTGTATTATCTAATATTTTTATCCATTGAATATTGTCCTCTCCATTTGTACCGATGGTCAATATCTGGTTGTTGCACCAGTCGAGGGCAATCCATGTGCGGGTTATTCTAAATGTGTTCCCACAATTTGCCACCACCTCGTCGCTGTGCGAAATCATGTATTTGCAAGGCAGGGCTGATTCGGGCATTGCACCCGAACCTGTATTCTGTAAAACACTGGCCGACAGGTTGGGGTCCACATCGATGCCGGAGGTACTCGGGTTGGAATCTGTAATAGCGGCATTGAGTACTGCAACATCAGTTATGCCGGGGTATGAGTTGTACTGTTGGCAGGTCCAGTTGATGTCGGCCGGGAAATTGATGCCCTGCCTCACCATTTTATAAACCACCGTACAATTGGGCGAAGTATTGCCCCAATTGTCCTTGGCATTCCAAATTCGCTGCACTCTGTAAACTCCGTCGTCGCAAATGTCGTTGTCAATGATCTGCTCACCCACGAGCGACAGGGTGGCGTTGGCATCGCAATTATCCGAGAACTGCGGTGCCGGGAGGTCGCCAAAGCTGGTGGTGCAAGAGACCTCCACAGGCGTGATGCAGTCGATGACCGGTGGCAATTTGTCTTCGAGAGTAATCTGGCCCCAACAGTTGTTCTGGTGCACCACATCCGAAACTTTTACGGTGAGTGTTTGTCCGGCGTAGCTGCCATCTATTTCATAAATGTTGGGGGTCGAAGGGTCTCCATCTGGAATTACCACACCCATATAATTGGTCACCATCATATCGTAATACGCTCCGAGAGGGTAAAGTTCATCGCCGGTGCAATGTTCAAATTCGCCTTCCAGCACCATATTGGGCGTGAGGCCGGCGATGCAAGTTTGGTCGAGCGAAACTTGCACATTGTCGTTGCAGGTGATTCCATTTCCCAATAAATTCCAACAATTGCCGAGTGGGGTTGGGTCACAATGACCACCCGTATCGCCGGGTCTGCCGGGGTTGCTGCTTTCGGGAAGGTATCCCGAATCCGAAGTGTCGTGCACGGTAATAGCTGCGCCCGCGGGTCCCGTGCCGGAGCCAAAGGCTTCCACCGAGTTTTTAGGCAATGCCGGAGCGCCAGGCGCACCGGGGGTCACTTCTGCCGTGTATTGAAACACGAGTACTTGCTCCGGTTGCAGCTGTCCGCCGCCTTGCTGACCCT
>CAZPHZ010000063.1:0-11611 GCA_964586035.1 uncultured Saprospiraceae bacterium | reverse complement strand
AGAACAAAAAAAAAAAAAAAAAAAAAAAAAAAGAACAACCAAAAAAAAATGTATAAAAAAAATACCCCCTAATTTTCAACCCCTTTTGATACGTCAACTTAACGAGCTATGTTCAAAATATTAAAATACAGTTTTTACGACCTCATTCGCAGCCGGTGGACCTATATCTATTGCGCGTTCTATTTGGTTTTTACCTTCTCATTGCTGGCCTTGAGCAACGATTTGGCAAAGGTGGTCATCAGCTTGATGAATGTTGTACTGCTGCTTTGCCCGCTTATCGCCACCATGTTTGGAGTGATGTACTATTACAATTCCCGCGAGTTTACCGAGCTGTTGCTGGCGCAGCCCATTCGCCGGACAAGCATTTTCTTGGGTCAATTTCTTGGAGTCGCCGGATCGCTTTCGCTGAGTTGGATATTGGGAGCCGGAATTCCGTTTGTCATTTATGGCGTATTCGGTTCTGAACAAGCTGGCAACTTCGCGATGCTGCTCCTAACCGGGACGGTTTTATCTTTTGTTTTTGCAGCTATTTCATTTTTCATCGCACTCAAGCATGAGAATAAAATAAAAGGTTTCGGCCTCGCTATTTTGCTTTGGTTGTTTTTTGCCGTGATATACGACGGATTGATTTTACTCGGGTTATCGCTGTTCAATGACTACCCATTGGAAAAAGTGTCGCTCATAGCCTCCATTTTCAACCCCATCGACCTGTCCCGGATTCTCATTTTATTAAAGCTGGACATTTCCGCACTCATGGGATTCACGGGAGCTGTGTTTCGCAAGTTTCTCGGATCGGGCCTCGGGATGGGCATATCTATGGGGGTGCTTTTTCTTTGGATGGTGCTGCCTGCCTTGGCAATTCGGAGAGTATGCCTTCGCAAAGATTTTTGAGAGAAAATGAGTGTGTGGAAATACGGAAAAATTGCAATAATTTTTACCTTACGCCAAAATAGGGGAGACCCGCATGGGGAAGCAGGAACCCTTTGTTTTTAACAATAGTCACCCTAGTTTTTGTTAGATAACAGCTGCAAGGAAAGCTGGCTTTTATCTTGCGGTCAAATATTTTTTAATGAAAATCATTTTTATACTCATTGCCTTTAGTCTATTGGTAGCCCTCGGCTTTTTGGGGGCCTTCATCTGGGCGGTAAAGACTGGGCAGTATGACGATAATTATACTCCATCCATCCGAATACTCTTCGACGACAACTCACCAAAAGAAACATCAGACATTCAAACAACTGACAAATAAACAAGGTTACGCATGACACAAGTAGAACGGTTCCATTACGATAATGCCATCGTGAAAAAATTTGCCTACGCCACCCTTTTGTGGGGAGTGGTCGGTATGCTCGTTGGGCTTATTTTGGCGTTTCAGCTCATCTTCCCGGTACTCAACTTCGATACGCCGTGGCTTACATTCAGCCGCATAAGGCCTTTGCACACCAATGCCGTCATTTTTGCATTCGTTGGCAACGGCATTTTTATGGGCGTATATTACTCCTTGCAAAGGCTGCTCAAAGCCAGGATGCTGAGTGACTTTCTCAGCAATCTGCATTTCTGGACCTGGCAAGCCATCATAGTTAGTGCCGCATTGACACTGCCACTGGGACTCACTTCCAGTGGAGAATACGCCGAGTTGATTTGGCCTATTGACATCGCAATCACCGTAGTGTGGGTGATATTCGGTGTGAATATGTTTGGCACCATTATCAAACGGAGGGAGAAGCACCTTTATGTGGCCATCTGGTTTTACATCGCCACCTGGGTGACGGTAGCTTTGTTGCACATCGTGAGAAACCTTGCAGTTCCCACGAGTTTATTTCATGCCTACGGCGTGTTTGGCGGTGTCCAGGAAGCCCTCGTTCAGTGGTGGTATGGTCACAACGCTGTGGCTTTTTTCCTCACCACGCCTTACTTGGGGCTGATGTACTACTTTCTTCCGAAAGCAGCCAACCGGCCGGTATTTTCCTACCGTTTGTCCATCGTACACTTTTGGGCGTTGATATTTATTTACATCTGGGCTGGCCCCCACCACTTGCTCTACACTTCATTACCCGATTGGGCACAGTCGCTGGGGATGGTATTTTCACTGATGCTCATCGCCCCATCATGGGGAGGCATGTTGAACGGATTGCTCACCCTTCGCGGCGCATGGGACCGGGTACGCACTGACCCGATATTGAAATTTATGGTGGTGGCAGTTACTGCTTACGGTATGTCCACTTTTGAGGGGCCGATGATGTCCATCAAAAGTTTTAACGCCATAACTCACTATACCGACTGGACCATAGGTCATGTGCACATAGGCACCCTTGGCTGGAACGGTATGCTTACGTTCGGCATATTGTACTGGCTGATACCCAGGATTTTCCAAACGAAACTTCATTCTTTAAAAATGGCCAATACCCATTTCTGGCTGGGCACATTGGGGATAATTTTTTACGCCATACCGTTATATTGGGCAGCCATCGTTCAAAACATTATGTGGCGCGCCTTTACTCCCGACGGATTCCTCGTTTATCCTAACTTCCTCGAAACGGTAACGCAGATAGTCCCAATGTACGCTATCCGGGCATTTGGGGGGACGCTGTTTTTTGCCGGAATAATTCTCGGTGTAATCAATTTGTGGAAAACTATTGCCAAAGGCAATCTCCTGACCAACGAAGCTGCGGAAGCACCTGTGTTAGTGCATGCATCTTCCGGCAAAGAACATTGGCATCGTTGGATTGAAAAACGACCCATCCAAATGCTGGTCGTCAGCTTGGTACTTGTACTAATTGGTGGTATGGTCGAAATTATGCCGATGCTTTGGGTAGAGGATAATGTGCCCAAAATCTCCACGGTCAGTCCTTATACGCCATTGGAATTGCAGGGGCGCGATTTGTACGTTAGAGAGGGCTGTCTGGGTTGCCATTCTCAAATGGTTAGGCCACTGCGATTCGAAACCGAACGCTATGGTGAATACTCCAAATCCGGAGAATTTATTTACGACCGCCCGTTCCTTTGGGGGTCGAAACGCACCGGCCCGGACCTTGCCCGCGAGGGAGTTGGCAAGTTGAAAAAACCGGACAGCTGGCATTACAACCACATGTACGACCCCACCAGCGTATCGCCGGGGTCTATCATGCCTGCTTATCCCTGGCTGTTGACAAACGATTTAGACATTTCAACCACCGCTTCCAAAATAAAGGTGTTGCGGCAACTAGGTACTCCTTATCAGGAGGGTTATGAGCAAATAGCAAACGAAGACCTCATGGCTCAGGCTAATCAAATAGCCAAAGTCCTGCGGAGCGAGGGAGTGGAACAAGAAAACTTGGAGACCAAAGAAATTGTGGCACTCATCTCCTATTTGCAAAAATTGGGCGTTGACATCACCGCACAAGCTGAAACTGAAAAATAATCTTAACAGGTTGCCAGATTCCTATCTGGCGGCCCTTATTCAACCATAATTGGCATGTATAAATACATCCTCGGATCGGTAGAAAACCTGAACTGGCTGGCAGTAGTTTCGCTGGTACTTTTCTTCACATTTTTCATAGTAAGCACGATATGGATTTTGACGAAGAAGAAAGACTTCATCGAAAGGATGTCAAACATGCCATTGGAAGATGACGAAGAGCCACTTCAGTTGGTTGAAAAATAAAACAATAGTAATAGCACTAACTTTTCTGGTTATGAAAAATAGAATTTCTCGCATAATAATTTTGGCCGCAACACTGACAATGCCGCTTTGGCTAAACGGCCAAACAGAAGGCGCACCAAACTTGAATTTTTGGGAAAAGGCCTTCGGCAGCCTTACGCTGTTGGGTGGCGCTATCGTCGTTGGCGCTGCATTGCTGGCCATCGTACGTCTTTTTGGAGTCATTATGAAGATGGAAGAGTTGCGGATATTGAAAGAAAAAGGAGTTGAAGAGATTGTGGAATCTTACAAGGAACCACAGCCGGGCTGGTGGAGTCGTTTTATGAAAACGGCTACGAAGACCGTTCCCGTGGAGCAGGAAAAGGACATAATGTTCGACCATGAATACGATGGCATTAGGGAACTCGACAACAAGCTCCCGCCTTGGTGGCTTTGGCTGTTTTATGCATCCATCGCTTTTGCTGTTGTTTATTCAGGCATATATCTCTTTGGTTCGGGCCCCAGTCTGGCGGAAGAATACGATGCGGAAATGGTCACCGCCAAAGCCCAGATTGAAGCGTTTGTGGCCACTCAGGCAGATGCCGTCAATGAAAATAATGTGGAGCTGCTGACTGACGAGGGAGAAATCGCGCTGGGTAAAGCGGTTTTCGATGCCAACTGTTTCCCCTGCCATGGAAGTAACCTCGAAGGAAACACCATCGGGCCGAACCTTACCGATGAATACTGGATTCACGGAGGGGGAATTCACAACCTTTTCAAGACCATCAAATATGGGGTGATAGAGAAAGGTATGCAGTCGTGGAAAGACAACCTAAGGGCCAGCGATATACAGCGGGTTGCGAGCTACATTTTGTCAAAACAGGGTTCAAATCCACCCAATGGCAAAGCGCCACAGGGTGAAAAATGGACGAGTGCCGCAACCAATACCGAACCGACTCCATCGACCGATAGCACTGCGGTAAAACAATAGGTGTCATACAATGATGAATAAAGATTCTAAAGTCCTTTGATTTTAGATTCTGTCAAGCCATAAATTCGCTCGTGGAATAGTGAGACTTGTCACTAATTGATATTTCCCTTTCAGCGAATTTGTGGCTTGTTTTAATTTAGTGGATGCACCATTTTTCAAGTCAACAAAAGAATAGGGAATTTTGCGTTATGAATGAGGTTGAAAATATTCACGAGGATAAAGAAATATACAGAGATGAACTGGCCACCGTAGATAAGTCGGGAAAGCGGATATGGATTTATCCCAAAAAGCCCAAAGGCCGTTTTTACAATTGGCGCACACTCACGGCCGTGGTGCTCATAGCCCTGTTGGTGGGTATTCCGTTTCTGAAGGTAAATGGCGAACCTTTTCTGCTGTTCAACGTGCTGGAAGGCAAGTTCATACTTTTTAGCATTGTCTTCTCCCCCCAGGATTTGCATTTGTTCGCCTTGGCAATGGTAACGATGGTGGTGTTTGTAGTGCTGTTCACGGTTGTTTTCGGACGACTGTTTTGCGGCTGGGTTTGTCCACAGACCATTTTTATGGAAATGGTTTTTCGAAAAATAGAATATTGGATTGAGGGCGATGCCAACCAACAGCGGCGACTCAACAAGGCGCCGTGGGATTTCACCAAAATCGTAAAAAAACTTTTCAAGCACCTCGTTTTTTACGCCATAGCGGTATTCATTGCCAACGTATTCTTATCGTACATCATCGGGGCCGAACACGTTCTCAAGATTATACGAGAACCTGTTGGGATGCACATGGGAGGATTTGTGGCCATGCTCATATTTGCTGGCCTTTTTTACGGTGTATTTGCATTTATGCGGGAACAGGTATGCACCACGATTTGTCCTTATGGGCGTCTTCAGGGAGTGCTTTTAGTACCAGAAACCATCGTGGTACATTACGATTTTGTGAGAGGGGAGCCACGCGGTAGAATAAAAAGGGACCCCATCGATACACTTAAAAATGACATAGTAAATGAAGCCAAAAACCTTGAACCTGGAGCCGGTCAAAAGCCCCTGAATTTGAAGGGAGATTGCATAGATTGCAAAAAGTGTGTGCATGTTTGTCCCACCGGCATAGACATTCGCAATGGCACCCAGTTGGAATGCGTAAACTGCACCGCCTGCATAGATGCCTGCGATGAAGTTATGGAGAAGGTGAAGCGCCCAAAGGGTCTGATCAGGTACGATTCGTACAACGGGGTAAAAGAGGGCCAGCGTAAAATTTTTACCACCCGTGCAATTGCTTATTCAGCGGTTTTGGCCGTATTGATAATTTTCCAGGCATTCTTGTTTGCCAATCGCACCGACGTCGAAGCTTTGGTTTTGCGCGTTCCGGGACAGCTTTACCAGAAGATTGATGAAACCCATTACAGCAACTTATTCAATTGGGAGGTCGTCAACAAAACAGCAAATGATATCGAACACATCGAGTTTCGGATTGCCGGAATGCCGGAAGGGAAGATTCGGCATATTTCAAAATCAGATAACCGGATCGCATCCAAACAGGGTCTTCTGAAAGGAGTATTTTTCATTGATTTGCCGAAGGCTTCCCTGAAAGGTTCGAAGACCAAACTCACGATTGAAGTGTATTCCGGCGACCGTCTTTTGGATAAAACGAAGACCAACTTCTCAGGACCGATTCAGTAAAATCTTCACGAGTTTTATATTTAAATGCAATCGAAATGAAAATATCTTGGGGCACAGGCATAGCCATTTTTTACACGCTGTTCGTTGTGTTCATGATTGCAATGGTAGTGTATTCTAAAAGTGTCGACAACAGGTTGGTGGTCGATAATTATTATGAAGAAGATCTGAAATTTCAAGGTCATATCGACAGGCTCAACAACGCTAAAACACTTGCGCAAGACCTCATCATCTCACAGCAAAACGGGGTAGTGCAATTCAGTTTCCCCAGAGAATTCGCGCAGGTCGAAGGTAAAATTTTATTTTACCGGGCCGATGATGGTGCCCAGGATTTTTCGGTAAAAATCCAATGCGGCCCAAAGGGCCGCGTGGAGGTGCCCACCCAGGATTTAGTTGCCGGTCGTTGGACCATAAAAGTGAATTGGTCGGGTGACGGCAGGAAATTCTACAAAGAAGAAACCTTGGCGCTTTAGCTTTTCATTTGACTTACCTCTTTCAAGTTACCGGCCTGAGAGGCTACGGTATTCGCTGGCCTTTTTATCGTCTCCCAATTTTGAATAACAAAGCGACAGCAGGTAATAGTCGTTTTTTTTCAGGAGATTTGGTGCCAGTCTGCCAATGGTATTGATGCCTTCCTGGTACCGGCCATTGCGATAGTAAACATTAGCCAGACTCGAGAGTGCAAAATAATTTCCCGGAGCTAACTCCAGCGATTTTAGAAACGATTTCTCTGCATTGGCATAATCGCCTTTTATGAGGTACATATTGCCCAAATGGATATGCCCGGTGGGTATATTGTTGTAAATGCCCAGGGCCGCTTGCAATTCCGTGATTGCCTTTTCGGCATAGTCTCTCGATTTTTGAGGGTCGGTATTTTGAAACTCTACAGCCTTCCTAGCCAAAGAGCCCCCTTGATTCTTCCGCATGCGGGCGTTGTTAGGTGCGAGTGCTGCATCGTGGTCGAACAGGACAAAACGATTCGTCCAGACCGGCAGATGCGTGGAGATTTTTACCAGACCCGCCCCACAAAATAGAACTATTAGGGCCACCGCCAAGAAGTTGGTTTTAAAAAATCCGGCGATGGGTCTGTTCCTAAATTCTCGAGGTGTTTCTTTTACTATTTTTAATAAGAGCCATCCCAGGATAAAACTGATGCCCAATACCGGGCTGTATAAAAACCTGTCGTTATAAGCACTGACGTTGGTGATGACAATGCTCGTAAATATGGAAACTGCGATAAAGTAATAGAGCGCACCGAAGCCATACAGCGCACGCCTCTTCAGGCCGTGAAAGCCCATCCAAAGCAAACAGATATTGGCTAATAAAGCCAAATAACCCCGCCAGTCGTTCCAGTTTACTAATGGGAGTGTCATGTATGAATAGTCGCTGATTAGAGGATGCGGGAAAACCGATTTAAGGAGGTACTGCCCCAATACGAGAACGTTGGAGGCGGAGCGCTGTGGAAAATCTTTTGCGGCGAGAAGAGAGTTGTCGAGTTCGGTAAGTGTCACCCCTTCATTGAGCCCACCGAGTATATTGGAGCGTATGCTAAGATATAAAATAATGGCCACGAGAAATGGGAAAGTGTAAAGTAGAACTTTGCTCAACTTGTAATTCCTGAAAAAATAGAGCATTAATGGTATGATGGCCACCGTAGTGATGATTTCTTCTTTCGAAAAAAGCCCCACCAGGTAGAACAGCAATGACAATGCAAGCGGCCATTTTTTTCCGAAGTCCAAATGTCGAAGCAATAACCAGCAAGCAACCACGAACCCCAGGAATCCGAGCATGGTGTCCCGGCTCTTGATATTGGCTACCACTTCGATGTGGATGGGATGGAAAATGAAAAGCAGCCCTATAAATATAGGGAGGACAGGGTGGTATTTGCGGAGTAAACTGGCCAAAAAGAGAAAAAGAAAAAAAGCCGTCAACCCGTACATCATAATGTTTGAAATATGGTTAACGGAAGAATTCAATCCCCAAAACTCATACTCCAGCGCCAGTGTTGTGAGCGGTATCGGTCGAAATGCACGGGCCTTTATTTTCTCATTATAGCCTTCAAAATAACTGGTGCTCCAAATTTCATTCAGCCCGCCCAAACCCTGCTGGACATAAGTATTTTCTTTTACCACAGCGTCGTCGTCGTATACGAAATCGTAATTGTAGCTAGGCCCATAAACCGCCATTGCAAGCACAGCCATCGACCCTGCAATAATCATTTTCCACTTCGTGGAAATGGATTCCTTCACTTTCGGACGGGCCGGTGTACTCTTTATTTTTACGGATCGTTTTATGGTAGATTTCTTATGCTGTTTCTTGGCTTTTGACATTGCAATCTTTTTTCGTGAATTTCAACTGGCCAATTTTGCTTTATTTCTGTGCGAAAACTCTGGTGCTATTTAAATATAATGAACGGTTCAGGGTAACTATTTTTTGATGAAATGAGTCACGGCTTTCGCCACGTTTTGTCCATCCAATGCGGCGGAAATGATGCCACCGGCATAGCCTGCTCCCTCCCCGCAGGGAAATAATCCTTCCACTTCTACGTGCATAAAAGTCTCTTTGTTTCTCGGTATGCGGACGGGAGCACTGGTACGGCTTTCAGTGGCTATTACATTGGCCTCCTCGGTATAATAGCCCCTCATTTTCCGGCCAAATTCCTGCACACCGGTTTTGAGTTTTTCATATATAAAACCCGGTAAAATTTCGTGAAGTGGCGCGCTGTAAACTCCGGGAATGTACGAAGTGGCAGGTAAAGTGGAGGAGATTTTCCCATTAATGAAATCGGGGAGCCGCTGTGCCGGCGCATTTTGACCACCACCACCAACATTGTACACCGATTGTTCCACCATTTGCTGAAACGCCAGCGCTTTGAATACCCCGTGACTATCGAAATCATTCAGGTCTTCCAATTCCACCTGAACTACCGTACCGGAGTTGGCGAATGGAGAATCACGGCGGGACATGGACATACCGTTCAACACTATTTCACCAGGGGCAGTAGCTGTAGGTACAACCAGGCCACCAGGGCACATACAAAATGAAAAAACGCCACGGCCACCAACCTGGCACACCAGTTTATAGCTTGACGCTGGCAAAAATTCATCACGAGGTGTTTGCCGGTATTGTATCTTATCTATTAATGACTGTGGGTGCTCGATGCGAACACCGAGAGCAAAGGGTTTGGCTTCTATTTTAATGTTCTTCGAATGAAGCAAATGGTATATGTCGCGTGCAGAATGGCCTGTGGCAAGGACAACAGCTTCGCTTCGGAATTCCTCCCGGTCGTTGACGATGACACCTGCCATTTTCTTTTCCCGCATTATAAAATCAGTAATGCAAGATTCGAAATGTATTTCACCGCCGTGATGCAAGATAGTCTTCCTTAAATTGGCGATTATTTGCGGAAGCTTGTTGGAGCCGATGTGCGGATGCGCATCAACGAGGATGTCGGGTTTCGCCCCTAACTCGACAAAAATTTTCATCGCTTTGAAAATATGACCCCGTTTATGCGACCGCGTATAGAGTTTCCCGTCTGAATACGTGCCGGCTCCTCCCTCGCCAAAGCAATAATTGGAATTTGGATTTACTTCACCGAATTGCTGAATGGCCCGCAAGTCTTTGCGACGGGAACGAACGTCCTTCCCACGGTCGAAAACGATGGGTTTCACCCCGCGTTCTATCAGTTCTAAAGCGGCAAAATATCCGGCGGGGCCTGCGCCAATAATCAGGGCAGGGGAGCATCCGCTCACGTCTTTCAGAAAGGGTAAAAAAGCGGGCTCTCCAGGATAGGATTCACCGGAGTAAACTTCGGCCCGGATTCTGACAAAGGGCTGCGCGCCACGTGCATCAATGGAGCGTTTTAGCAAATGCACGTCGTCAATATCATTAATATTTAAACGGCAAAATTCTGCTGCCTTGCGAATAATTCGGGCATCATCGGCAGCATCCTTCGGCAGCAATTTGAGTTCAATTATTTTTCTCATCCACCGCCAAAGGTAAGGAAACGAAAGAATGTTATTGTTTGGAAAGGCTATCCTCTTTTCTGAGGAAAACAGTATTGGAATCGTCGGTGGCAATGTACGTTTCCGGCACAAATACCTTCACTTTTACAATCTCGGTGAATGCACCGAAATGAGTGTGAATGTCTTCTCTGTTTTTATCGTGACTGGTAAGCGTGAATTTTCCTTCAGAATACTCAGGGTCTAATTGGTACCTTAATTCTTCTTCCACTAAATGCTTGAAAATAGATGGCGAGGCACCGAATAATCCAACATGGGTTTCGGTCATCAGGTAGCTGCTGGCCCAAGTCTCGATGACATAATCACCGGCGACATCGATGGTGAGGTTGGGTGCCTCTTCCAGGTCGAAGGTTTGGTGCAGCGTCTTTTCCAACTGCGCATAAGCAGGATGCAGAAACAGTAAAAATGTAGCTATTGTGAATAAGTGTTTCATTGGGTAGAAAGTGCTCAATTATTAAGAACCGGACCTTGAAAGATTATTTTAAAAATGAAAACTGCCAAAAGCGCAATTTATAAGTTGGGTATAAAAACGTACGATTCTATTTCAAATGCCTGGGTCTCAAAGCCCAATGCGTATGATCATAAAAAAAGGTATAGCGCCAAAGTTAACGCCATACCGTATCGAATTGTTTCTTGTTCTTATTGTGGTGAAAAAGAAATTTTTCCAAAATCATTTCTTAATCTAATAAGAGCATTATCAACGTCCATATATACAATAGTGCCATAATTATATATAATAGTATCTTTTAATTCAACTTCTTTTAATGTATCGTATAATCCTAATCGTTTATTAACATAATTAATAAAGATAAACCGATTATCAAAAGATACATATTTTAAAGTTTTAATTAACGCGCCATTAGATTCAAGTTTTAGAAAACTTGAATATGGTTTTTTACTATTATAGTAAAAACTATTCTTGTATAAATTAAAAGATAGTTCATCATTATTTAATGGTAGTACACTAGTGTTAGAATTAATATAACCGTTATATTCTCTATTTGTGCCATAATTTAAATAAGATTTTTTAATATATTTTACATTATGATTTTTGATATTAAAAATACCAATCTCACAATCCGTAATTTTACCAGTAGGTCTACCTTGATGATCTTTTTGTTTTTCAATATTTTCAAAAAATAATAAATCATTAAATATATATTCAATATTTGTATCAATTGAAAAAATAATTTCATTAGATAACATATTTAAATATTTAGTAAAACTATTTTTTTGTAATTTAATACTATTACTATAATTAGAGAATGTTAATAATAACTTATTATCATTAGTAAACATATAATTT
>CAZPHZ010000062.1:0-11629 GCA_964586035.1 uncultured Saprospiraceae bacterium | reverse complement strand
AGCAAGCCTGCAGCATAGATTTGTTTTTGTCCCGGCCGTCGGATGGGGTTATTTCCACCAAAAAAAAAATAAAACACGTTTATTATGAAGAGGATTTTGACGATTCTTTCTTTCCTGTTTTTTGTTTCCACCCTGACATCTTCAGCTGCTGTCCGCTCTGTGGCTTTTGAGGTGTCCGATGGCATGCGAGTGGAAGCCGCTCACAGCGATGCTACCCTTTCGAAAAAACAAATGAAAAAAGCCAATCGCTGGACTAAGAGAATGGAGCGTTTTAAGAAAAAGCTGGATAAAAGGCAAAAAAGATGGGAGCGCAAAGGCAATCATTCCGGAAGTTTCAGCTTAGGTATTCTCGGCGTGATAGTCATGCTTCTCGGTGGACTTTTTATCGTATTGGGGCTTGTAATTCCTGCGATTGGTCTTTTATTTCTCATTCTTGGGATCATCATCGCCTTCGTCGGCCTCATCATGTTGATACTGCTGGGAGGCATTCGAGTGGATGCTAACTAATGGTTTAGAGTTTTGAGTTCCGGGTTTCAGGTTTTGGTGACCCCAGAACCTGAAACCCAAAACCGGCCTCACCCCACGGGAAGCACGAAGCCAAATGTGCTTCCTGAACCAAGCTTGCTTTCCACCCAAATCTTTCCTCCCTGGGCTTCCACGAATTCTTTTGAAATGGCCAGACCGAGACCGGTGCCTTTGGTCTTGTCACCTTCTGCCCGCCGGTATGGTTGGAAAAGCTTGCGTTGCTCTTGCGGCGAAATGCCTGGGCCATGGTCTCTGACGGCGAATTCCACCAAACCATTTTGACGGACTACTATAATTTCGATGGCCTGCTTTACGGTAGAGTAGCGCACGGCGTTGGTGAGGAAATTTACCAGCACAGCCGTAGTCTTGTGCACGTCGAGGCACAAAAGCGGCAGATCTGGCTCAATGTATTGATTTATGGCAATTTTCTTTTCTGCGATGAACGTCTTCACATTGTCCAAAGCCCTGACGATAATAGCATCGGGGGCGGTTTCCACCATTTCGAGCTGTAGCTTCCCGGTTTCTATTCGTGAGATTTCCAGTATTTCATTGATCATGCGCAAAAGCCGGGAGGTGTTTTGCCGGATGGTGGCGGATAGGTCCTTTTGTTCCTGATTCATTGGTCCGATCCGGTTGTCGGACAAAAGGTTCAGACTCATATCGATTGCGGAAATAGGGGTTTTCAACTCGTGAGAAAGAGTGGCCATGAAGTTTGTTTTGGCCAGGTCTGCCTCTTTCAGGTCGGTTATATTTTTCATAATAATCACGTACCCGACGTTGGAGGGTTTCGCATTATTCTTGGCTTGCCCGGGCACCTTGAGCACATCTTTGTTGAAATATTGCCGCTTTCCGTTTTTATCCATCCTAATAATTGGGAAGGTGGCGCTGTCGGGCAATTTCTGATTGAGCACCTCTTTAAAAAGGTTTCCGAGGAAGTCGTTTTTTGCGGCGATATCAATGGCGCTTTCACCGATGAGTTGCCCCTGTCCCAGTCCTGTGAGTTCCATTGCCGGAGGGTTGGCAAAGAGTATTTTTTTCCCGTCGTCCAATCCAATGATTGCCTCCTTCATTCGTTGGATGATAGTTTCCGTTCGTTGTTTTTCGGTGAGTATCTGTTCGACGTCCACTTTTTTGTATTCCTCCAGTTTTATAGCCATGTCGTTGAAAGAAGCTGCCATTTTTCCCAACTCGTCTTTGTGTCGCACCTGTAAGCGCGCGCTGTATTCTCCCTGAGCAATTTGCTGGATGCTTTTCGTCATGTTCAGAATCGGATCGGTGAAATAACTGGGGAAGGATATTAGAGCAAACATGACGAAAATCGTGAAGAAGAATCCTATGGTTATAAGCAACTGCGTCACTTTGTCAGCGATGTTGCTGGCCTCTTTTGTTCGCTGTTCTATAATAGAGCCATTCATCTCGCTCACTGATTGCAGCAAACTCAGAATGTATTCCCTTTTGAACTGCATGTCAATGGGTATTTCGCCGGTGACAAGGAGATTGCGGAGGGAATTTTTGAATATCTCATAATCGACTTTCAGCTTAGTATTTATTTCCTTTTCATTCTCCATTGTAGCCTTATCCATTTGGAGGTGAAGGTATAGCTCGAATTTGCTGAATGCCTTTTGTAATTCCACGCGTTTATACGAAGCGGTGGCCCCTTGCATCGGTACAATCCGTATCATATCGTTGATGGCTTGCGACATGATGGTGGTGTATTTCAGGGTGGTGTAGTTTTCCCTGAGCATTAAAATCATATTGTTGGATGTCCGCTGTACATAATACCCACCAAGTGCTCCCATAAAGGTGATTGAGGTGAGCAAAACCACCAGGGCGAACCGGATTTTCCTTTTTATGCTCCACGAATCGAGATAGGTGAAGATTTTCTTTCGTGTGACGTTTTGCAGTTTATTGAAAAAGGGAAGCAGTTCATTCAGTCCCCTATTTTTGATGCTGGACGGCAACGGTATTTTGGAGGAGAAGCTATTATTTAATCTAATTTTCCGTGAAAAATGATCGCGTAGCCATTGCATGGCCCGCTCTTTTGGCGATTGCCGCGGAGATAAGGGCTCATCCGGATTATTTTTCAGTTTTTCCAGTGCCATGTCTTTGGTGACCAAAAGCCGGGACAAAGGGCCATTCACCTATACCATGCTCAAATAATTCAAACATGGTTGATTATATGTTCAATAAACCATGCAAGTATAGGCAAATCTCCTTTACGAGGATAGCCCCGATAGCCTGTAGCGGCTATCGGGGGCTATGCGCATGATTGATACAAATATCAGACTTGTAATAAAAAGTCTGTGCATCAATTTTTGGGAAGGGGCGATAGGGGGAGATGCCCGTAACGATGGAATTATTCTAGACCAACGACGTCAGTTCATCGTGGAATTGTAAGCGTACTGAAGCTGAATGTTGCTCATAAGTTTTTGCCGGGCAAAGAAAATGCGGCTCTTGACAGTTCCAATTGGCAACTCCATCATGCCAGCGATTTCTTCGTATTTGTAGCCCTCATAAAACATGAGGAAAGGCTTTCGGTAAATCAGGTCGAGTTTGCTGAGAATCTTGTGTAGCTCCATCATCATAATGTTGGAATAGGCACTGTTGTCTACAGCATTGTTTTCGTTGACAAAAACATAGCTGTCAGAAGGCTCGGAGGTGGTGTTGCGGTTCTTTTTCTTCCGGTAAATGTTGATGAAGGTATTTCGCATGATAGTGGTCACCCATGCACGGAAATTAGTGCCGACCTCAAATTTTTCCTTGTTGTTGTACGCTCTTAAAGCGGTTTCCTGGATGAGGTCTTTTGCATCTTCTACGTTGTTGGTCAGCCGGTAAGCAAAAGGTAGTAATTTGTGTTGAAGACTGTCGAAATGACTGTTGAATTCGATGGTACTCATGTTGTGAAAGTTTGGAGACTATAATCGGTTAAAAAATAAGTGGTTAATTGGGGTCAAACGGTATTCGGGGGTTATGCATCTTGTTCACAGACGATAGTCATCGCCATAAATAAGAGGAGTGTCAAATACATGATTATGAAAAAAAATGTAGCTTCCATCGTTCATAGTTTAGTACTCAAGGCTTATAAGAGTGCCACTCTTTCGTGGCGTTGACTACCTTATGCCAAAATGCGTTCCGACAGAGATTGTATTATCAATTAAAATCATAAGTAACTTAATATCAATTTATTAAGGCTCTATATTTTTTTAAATAAAATATTGCACAATAGAAAACCTTCTCATTATGAGAAGGTCGGATTTCATTTTGAGAAAGGACGGTGGGTAAAGCTTCAGACTGTCGGGCACCAATCATTAAGGGTGGGAATCTTGCGAGGCACAAAAGAAATCCCGAATTTTCATTTTGATGAAAATTCGGGATCGTTTTAGTTTTTGCCATAGGCAAAAACAAGGGCTAAGCCCTCGAAGAACAGTATGATTATTCTTCTTCCTCTTCTTTCTTGGCAGTTTCAGGTTGCTTCTCTTCAACCGGCTTGGCGGCTTGAATCTTGTTGAGCAATTGCTGGGCACGAAGGAGGAAATCTGACTGGTGTAGTGTGAATTCGTTGTATACCATAAGAAGGCGTGCAGCATCCCAGGCAGCGGTGCCGGGGTGCAATTGTTTAGCAGCGATGGGATGCAACCAGTATTCCTCGTTGGTGGAACGCAGGTAGGAACCATCCATGTCGTAATTTGCAATAACTGCCAACTTATTAAGTGAGAAGAGGTAGTCCGTCAGTTTGTTAAGGTCTTTTTGCAGGTCCACGATGCGCATCCGGTCGAATCTCGCTCCTGCCCGCTCGCAAAGGAAAATATCCCGGCGGCCGTCAAAGGTTACAACAGTTTGAATTTGGTATTTGCGAAAGGAATTGAAAAGAAACCTTTTGATTTGAAGGTGAACAGGACGCAGTTGTTTGAATGAATATTGAAGGGCGCGTTCATCTACTTTAAACTCTTCCATGAAGGGGCGTCTTCTCCCGCTTCGCATGTTGATCACCTCTTTGTACCTTCCGATGGTGTGTCCCAATTCATTGGTTTTTGAATACACACTCACATAATCGACATCTACTCTGTTGACCCATGATTCGATAAAGATTTTGTTTGAGCGATTTTCAAACACGAGAAGGGATACTTCTGCGATGGCAAAGAAATTGGGGAACCCTCCGTAAATATTACCGTATTTCAGCTCTAAGAATGCAATGTTGTTCTCCACGTTTTGTAATTGTATAGTGTTGTTTTGGGAAATGTGGTTTCTAAAAAAATGTCTTTCAAAGTCCTAATTATGCCGCCAATTTAGCAAAATTGGCTATAACAAATCATTATTTATTTCACAAATTTAAAGGGCGTTGCCCAGGGCTCCCATCTTTGCCAAAGAATTCAGCCTTAGAACAAGAATTTACCGCTTTCATAAATCTTCTCGCCGTCTGCAAAAATCTCGCCTCCATTTTTCATATTCGCTATCATATCCCAATGGATGGAAGATTGATTCTTACCACCGGTTTGGAGGTATGATTGCCCGATAGCCATGTGCACACTCCCGCCGATTTTTTCATCGAAGAGAATGTTTTTTGTGAAACGGTCGATCTTGAAATTTGTTCCTATAGCAGCTTCTCCAAACCGCCGGGCTCCCGGCAGTTCGAAAACGTTGTCGAGCAACTCCTGCCCTTGCCGGGCTTCCCATTTTTCGACAAACCCGTTTTTAATCCACAGGGTAATGCCCTCTACCAAATGGCCCGAATACACGACGGGGTAGCTAAAATGAATCTGCCCGTTGACAGAGTCTTCTACTGGCGAAGTGTAAACTTCCCCGGAAGGCATGTTTGTTTGTCCGTCCGAATTTATCCAGATGCGGCCCTTGGATGAAAAAGTAACGTCAATGCCATCCCCTTTATATTGAACGGTTTCCCGCTGGTTCAGCAAATCCACTATTTTCTGTTGCGATTGCCTTACCTTCAGCCAGGCCGCTGCGGGATCTTCGTCGTAAAGATTGCATGCTGAGAAAACGAAGTGCTCGTATTCCTCAAGTGACATGCCAGCCTCTTGTGCATTGGCTAACGTAGGATACTGGCAAAGGTTTCGTTTGAGGGAGCGTGTGGAGGTGCGTTCGAAATAGGCTTTGCTGATACCTTTGAGCGCTTCCTGACGGGTGCGGCTTTTAACAGCATCGGTGTTTTGGTCTTCACGGAGATTGAATGGCGCCAGGATGTTCAAATATGCATCGAATTCCTCCATCGCCAACTTTTGCAAGACAGGCGCATACCGGAGTTGTGCCTCTACGGCTTCTTCCATAAATATCCTGTTCTTTTCACGGAAAGAGAGATTCACTTCGACGTGGGCACCAGCGTGGGTCGCGGCCCGCCAAATCTCACGTACTAAGGGCTCGGCAAGTGTGGATGTATTGACATAAAGGCGATCGCCTTCTTTTATTTCCACGCAATAATGGACGAGTAGTTCGGCGTATTTAGTCAGGATAGATTTCATAACTTCCGGCAGTTCCGGGTCTGGCCATGGGGTTTTCGACTCTCAAGGGCAAATGTTCACAAAAATTCACGCAAGGAAAAATTTCTTTTAGATTTTGGCATTTGCGGCACTCGCTTAGCTATCCCTACCTTTGCTTTTGGAAAATAGGCTCCACATGATGACACAACTCAAAGCTACGATTTCACGCAATGGTCAAAATTACACGGCTGACTTGTCCCTGCCCATCGACATTGGAATGCCATTGGCCGAAGGCTCTCATGGCGTCAATTGTTTTTTTGCACCATACATGACTGCCAGGCCCGTTGTAGCTGGTGATTTCATTGGCTCGACGGCAAAGGGAGGTCCTGTCAACTTTCTTAACGTCACTTTCAATCCACACGGTAACGGCACCCACACCGAGTGCGTGGGGCACATCACCAAAGCGCGATTTAGCATCAATCAATGCCTAAGAAACTTCCATTTCTTTGCTAAATTGGTCAGCGTATATCCCATGCTGCGCGAGGATGGTGACAAAATCATCCTTCGTCAACAACTGGAACACCTCATCGCACCTGGTGAGGCAGAGGCAATTATTTTGAGGACCTTGCCGAACGATACATTTAAACTTACGATGAACTATTCTGGCTCCAATCCACCCTGGCTCCACCCTGATGCGGCAACGTTTTTGGTAGAATGTGGGGTGGAACATTTGTTGCTCGATTTGCCCTCGGCAGATAGGGAAGAAGACGGTGGGAGTTTGCTTTCGCACAAGTCATTTTGGGGGATTTCCGGTCAGAATGAAGACGAAATCAGAGAAAATTGCACCATCACAGAGTTGATTTATGTGCCTCCTGAAATCAAGGATGGGCTATTTTTGTTGAATCTTCAAATCGCAGCTTTTGAATTAGACGCAAGTCCAAGCAAACCCGTCCTTTTTCATTTAACCCCCGAGCCATAATTTAATCGCCCCATGGGGATTTTTTGGCGGCAGCCACTCCTTTATTTTATACAAAGAGAATAAAGATGACACCGCACCGGCACACATATCAGGCTAAAGTTTATCGCGAATTCCAGGCCATCGAGCCAAAGGAATGGCGGACAATCGTGCGGTTTTATGAGGAATATCAAAAGGAAATTGGAGAACTGGACTTCGAAGCTTTTTTCGAAATAGTGACTGCATATACCAATGCGCTTTTCGAAATTGGTGCCTATGATAAACACCTTCGCATGACCGATACAGTCATCGAACTCTCGGTGATAAACAACGTCCGTTTCTTCAATGGTGAAGATGTCTTCCACTCTATGTTGTTCAAAAAAGCAGCTTCGTGTTATCATACCCATGAATTGGAAAAAGCGGACTACATCCTCCGGGAACTGGTGCGCATAGACCCCTTCGACGAAGATGCGAGCAGGTTTCTGAAAAAATGTCTTCGCAAGAAACACCCCGCTTTTGTGCAAAAAATGCGGGCAGCAGCCATCTTGGCTTTCCTTTTTTCCGCGCTACTCATTTGCATCGAATTCTTATTGATACACAGTTTTTACCCGCAATACAATTCCTTGTTTGAAGTTGTGCGCAACAGCGTATTTTTTCTTGGCTGGGTTTTTATAATAGCCGGGGATATCATCCATCGATGGAAGTCTATCCGCGAAGTAGATGAATTTGTGGCTGTCCAACGCAAACGCAAAAGACCTTGACAGCGGCTCATTTCTGAAGGGCCTTCAGCGCCTCTTCATTTTCCGGATTTATTTTTAACACCCTTATCAGCAGTATTTCACCCTCTATTCCCGCTGACATTGTCAGAAATTTATTCAATGACCCAGGCAATAGGGTAGGGTATTGGTTGTGGCAGGAAATGCAGGTTGCCATTCCTACTTCGTGAACGCTGTCTGGAAGGGAGAGATAAGGGGCCGGCTTAGTATTGTCGGACTGGCAGGAATCTCCAAACCAAATCATCCATCCTGCCATGCAGGATAAAACCAAGTATCCGGTAAGTTTACGCAGCGGCATTTTGGGTGCCGATTATTTTGATGATATCTGATAGTCCGAAGATAAAAACCAGAAATTGGATTGCCTAAAACAAACGCTATTTTTGCCACTTTTGGCAATATCAACAACCATATCTTCACCTATGAAAGACAATAAAAACGCCTGGCAACTGCTCGATTCAGAACCAGCCATTGACCTTAGCTTATTCAGAGCCCGATTCGACCACGTGCTAAACCCCCGCACCCAAAAGTCCACCCGAATTACTGTGCTTTCTGGCAACGACTCGGTGAATGTATTTGCCCTTACCAAATCTGGCGAAGTACTGATGATAAAGCAGTATCGCTTTGGAATCGGCGCTTACATCATCGAGTTACCCGGAGGACTCGTGGACGACGGCGAAGACCACCAGCAGGCAGCCAAACGGGAACTCATGGAAGAGACCGGCTATGTCGCACGTGAATGGCATTACATGGGCTGCGTAGCCTCCAACCCCGTCTTCATGGACTCGTACATCCACCATTACGTTGCCCTTGATGCAGAAAAAGTTTCCGAACCGGAATTGGAAGATGCGGAAGATATCGAAGCCCACGAACTGCCGTTAGCAAAAGTCGAGAAGATGCTCCGCAACGGCGAATTCCAGCATCCACATACTGTGAGCGGGGTACTCCGGGGAGTTGAAGGACTAAAAAGGTGGTGAGCATTTCGCTAAATACGATATCTGAATGGTAAATATTTTGCTGCGGAATTGGTCACGGAAAATATATCTAAAAGTGCTTTAAAATAAAGGGCGACAGCGAAAATAATAGAATATCATAGTCACAAGAGTAACGTTTTTTGGGTGGCAAAGGGCCTTATTATTATGGCATATTTGTGACATCAAACGACAAAAACAAAGACTTATGAACACTCTTCACAAATTCAGCTTCACATTCTTGGCCATCTTTTTCTCAGCCAGCGTTTTTGCACAAAGCCATAGCATCGAATTCAAACTTCAGTTGTTGTCTGACAATGAAACTTGGGGCGTGTTTGTAAAACCCGATAATTCCATCTCTCCCAGTGATAACCTTAACACGGGTTCTGGTCAGGTAACTATTGTAGCACCGGTCGATTTTGAATTTGCAAATTTTGAGAGTGTAAGCGGCACCTGGATTGAGAACGCAAGAGTGAATGCGCCTGCTGAAGCTACCGACAAGTCTTACGTTTCTTTCGGTTTTGTAAACGATGAACCCCGTATCGAGTTGTTTTCAAACGAAGAGACATTGCTTTTTACTTTTACTTGCAATGCAGTTTCAGAAAATGCAATTTCATTGTTTGATAATATTTCCGATCCGTTTGCTGCTCCCAATTCCTTCAGCTCAAATCCTGGCAATGACATAGGAATCATAGATTTCAACAGCCCGGATGGCGTAGTTTCCTACCACTACTCAAAGAATTACGACACTGCACCTACATTTGGAACAGGTAGCGTAATTGCTTCTAACGAAGATGAATAGAAAATCGCAATAGCGAATAAAGATAAGAACTGGTCTCAAAGAAGGCTAAAACGCTCAACAGTGTTTTAGCCTTCACTCGTTTTAAAAATGTTGGATTCCATTTTCAAGGGGTTTAAAAACCGGGCTTATTAGCAAGAAGGGGACATATGTCCTATTATTTGCAACATTTGTGCAAACGAGGAAACAAAAATACGCCTACATTTGTACTATTCTATTATAGCCAAATCACCCCAAAAACGTGAATCTCGAAAATCTGATGAACCGCTCCGGTAGAAAGCAGACGCTATGCTTTCTCTCGGAGTTTTTTATTTTTTGGGTGTTGTGACGGAAAAAATGAATAAAAGTGTAATTGAATAATCTTTGGAAAAAGTCCAATTTGCCTTTGAACAGTTTAAAACTCTTTAAAATTTTGACCATTTAGCGACAACAATATATCCCTGAGCAGCGACAAGAAACCGAATACTTTATAACCATAACCCCAGTATTATGATCACCTCCATTATTATTGACGAGCTGCGTTCAATCACTTGCCTCAAAGAAATTCTTTCAGGCTGTTGCTCAAATACCATTGAAGTAACCTTTACCTGCACCCTTCCCGAAGATGCACTTCCCGTGATTGCAGCTAAAACGCCAGACCTTTTGTTTATCAATATCGAATCAAAAGGGATGGGGGCATTCAATTTATTGAATAAAATCGCGGATTTTGACGTGCAAGTCATATTTACCGCTTCGTGCCCTTCAACCGCCATCCAGGCATTCAAGTATTCTCCGGTAGATTTCCTACTCAAACCCATCAAACCCCTGTATTTACGCAGGGCGGTTGAGCGGTGTCTCGAAAGGTTGAAAGGAAGGCAGCGCCGTCAATATTTAGAGGGGCAATTGGACCAGCCCCAAAATGATAAAGACAGTCAAAATAAAATCATTCTTCACACAGAAGAGGGATTGATTTTTCTCGACACAATGAACATCGTTAGAATAGAAGCCCAACGAGGGTATTCCACATTTTTTCTTAAAAATGGCAAACGCATCATCGTCTCAAAGTCTTTAAAAATTTGGGAAAACATCTTGCAGCACGAATGTTTCCAACGGGTTCACTATTCTCATCTGGTAAACCTGCGTTATGTGGAGCGTTTTCTTCGAAAAGAGGGGGGCGTCCTTTTGTTGTCGAACCAGGAAGAAGTGCAAGTATCCCGGAGGCGCAAGGATGAATTGCTCCGGAAACTCGGCGGCCTAATGGGCGATACGATTGAACAGGCCACATTACAGGCTGTCAACTAAAAAAATGATCCCCGATAATCATTTGAAATGGCAATGGACCGTTACGAGACCATTGCAAAAGCCCCGGATGGGTTCTCCATTCGGGGCTTCTTTATGGCAGAAACTCAAAGTGAAAATTATTTTGACTTAGCGTCTTTTTTATACTGCACCTTTCCACCGGTTGTCATATCCTTGAAAACAAAAAACTGTTGGTCAATGCGCGTGACTACCTTGCATTTTTCGCCCGAAGAGGAAGTTTCAACGAGACACCAACCCACTGGTGTTTTCCCATTCTCTAGACACTGGCTGTTTTCGCAGCTATAATCAATGATAAAACTAGTCTCTGCCACAGGTTGTCCGTTGTTCATGTATTGCACCTTGTTGCCGGTGAATTGCATGGTTTGACCAGGGTCACCTTCGTTGATCCATTTTCCCTGGAGCAGGCCTGTGAAGGCCTTTGTACGCATCTCATTGTCAAAAATAGGATCCTGATTGACTGTATTTGCGTTATCCATGTCCGTTGGCACAGCATCTGCATCTTTCATCCCTTTGGTCCTCGCTGTAGAACTGGCTTGCTCGGTTTTGCCAGTGGGTGCAGAAGCTGCCTTATTGTTGTTGTCGTCGCCACAGGAAAGCAAGTAAGTGAATCCCGCCAAAATGAGTAAAACAATGTATGATTGATATTTCTTCATGCAGGTAAAATTTTTATTGAATAAAGGATGCGAAGATAGCGCGCTTTCTTTTTAGAGGAAAATGTTTTTTCTGAAAAAATGTATTGCCCCTCTCATATCAAAAACGGATGGTTTGCGCTACGTTTTGATATTGAAAACGGAATGAAGAGGGGGAGGAAGTTCCTGCTACTTCTCCCGGAACTTCAATTTGGCAGCGTCCCGGCAGGACTACTTCACCCTAAA
>CAZPHZ010000061.1:0-11750 GCA_964586035.1 uncultured Saprospiraceae bacterium | reverse complement strand
TAAAGCTGCTGATGCGGGAAAAGAGGCGGGGAATGACTTGGCAGAAAGCGGCGCAGAACTTTGGGACAAAACCAAAGATGCATTAGCTGGTGCGGGAGAAGTCATCGCTGATAAGACGGAGGAGTTCACTGACAAAGCCGTTGACAAGGCCAAAGACCTGGCCGGGGATATGCGAGATAAAATAACAGGAAGTGCCAGTGGAACAGATGACTTGATGGATGACATCCTCGCTGAGACAGATTCCCATGTAACGGAACCCGATGAATTGGCCCTCCCGGATTTGCCAGAGCCCCTCCAAGATGAATTGACTCCTCCTCCCCTGAGTGACGAAACAATCACACCCGAACCTGTCCCCCCTTTTGATGAGATGACCGGGAAATTGGGTGAAAAAGCTGAGCAGGTTGGCGGAGCCATTCTCGATACTTCTGGGAAGGCCATGGAAAAAGCTGCTGGATTCACGGAAGAGGTGGGCGGCAAGGTGCTCGAAAAAGGAGGAAAGCTTGCCGAAAAATTGGGCGAATCAGCAGAAGAATTGGGCGCTTCCATCCTCAATAAATCTGGAGAGGCCATGGAAAAAGCAAAAGATTTTGCCGAAGACCTCGGCTCCAAAATCTTAAAAGCAAAAGATGAACTCGTAGAAAAGGCAACTGAAGAGGCCAGCAAATCGGATGAATCTGCCGAAAGCCTGATTGATAAAATGAAGAATTTGAATCAAAAACTGGAAGATAAAATAAGCGGCAACAATGAAGAATTCGCAGATAAGCCACTCGACCCCGGCGGCAGCGAACTAAACAAACACAAGAGCTTTTGGGATAAGGCGGAGCGTTTTGCCGAAGGCGATCACCACATGAAAGGCAAGCAACCCAAACCCGGGGAAATGACCATCGGCGAGAATCCCGACTACAAAGCCCCCGAAAAAGGAAATGTCAAAGGTTTCGAAGATGGCGACGGCGACGGCGACGAACTCATCGATGATGCCATCATTGACGATGATAAATAGATGCCTCGCGCTTCCCTTTCCATGAGCAATGCTGGCTGCAGCTGTATTAACTCATTTCTTTACCTTTGCGCTTATAAAAAAAAATGTGCTAAGCGGGACTTAGCACATTTTTGGTTTCACTCTCATTGATAGTGAATCAATCCTTACCGGCAGGACATGCCATTGGAGGTTTTAATGGAAAATTACCTATATGGACCAATTCCAGACTTTTGAACACCCATACCCCGTTTCATCTGAATATTCAAAAAAAGTAGCCTATTTCAGTATGGAATACGGTATTGACCAGGCACTGAAAATCTATTCCGGCGGCCTCGGTTACTTAGCTGGATCGCATATGCGAAGTGCTTATGCCTTGCGGCAAAATCTCATCGGCATCGGCATTCTTTGGAAATACGGCTATTACGATCAGACGCGCAAAGGCAATGGGGAAATGGATGTCTTGTTCCGGGAGCGCCACTATAATTTTCTGGTAGACACAGGTATCGAATTCGACCTGCCGGTCAACAACCACGAGGTGAAGGTAAAGGCATGGTACCTTCCACCCGAAGTGTTCGGCACAGCTCCCATATTCCTTTTGAGTACGGAGCACCCCGAAAACGACTACCTCGCCCAGACCATTTGCCACAGGCTGTATTCCAATAGTATGGAAGCTAAAATAGCACAGTATCTCCTGCTCGGTTTAGGGGGCTCAAACCTACTCGACATCCTGGGCTATGAGCCCGAAGTGTACCATCTAAACGAGGCACATGCCCTGCCTGCAATTTTTCACCTTTACGATAAATTGGGAGGAGTGTTGGAAGAAGTGCGCCGTCGCGTCGTATTCACAACCCACACTCCCGTAGAGGCCGGCAATGAAAAACACGACATCTACCAACTTAGCAAAATGAGCTATTTCGGGCGGATGCCATTGGAAGTGGTGCGCCGCATTACGAAAACTGATGGGGAAGTATTCAATCTATCACTGGCGGCATTAAGGCTTGCCAGAATAGCCAACGGCGTCTCTAAAATACATGGAGAGGTGGCACGGGAGATGTGGAAAGCCCACGATGGCATTAGCCCCATCACACATATTACTAATGCGCAAAACCATGCCTATTGGCACGATGTACCGATGGAGCAAGCCCTTCAAGCTGGCAACGATGCTGCTTTGGCTGCCCGTAAAAAGGTGCTCAAGAAGAGGTTGTTTCAAATAGTGGCGGACCAAACGGGCAAGCTCTTTGACCCTGGCGTTCTCACTCTTGTGTGGGCCCGGCGATATGCAGGCTATAAACGCGCCGACCTCATCACGAGGGACATGGAGCATTTTGAACGGCTCCTGTCCAGCGTAAAATATCCCATCCAGATTATTTGGGCCGGAAAGCCCTATCCGATGGACGATAACGCCATCGGCACATTCAATAAACTAATTTTTTTATCGAAAAAATATTCCAATGTTGCCGTGCTTACGGGCTACGAGTTGGCGCTGTCAAAAGCGTTGAAGCAGGGCAGCGATATTTGGCTCAACAATCCTCGTATTCCACGAGAGGCCTCTGGCACCAGTGGAATGACTGCAGCGATGAATGCCTCGGTGAATCTCTCCACCCTCGACGGCTGGATTCCAGAATTTGCAAAGCATGGGCACAACGCCTTTGTGGTTCCCAAAACGGATCTTCTGCAACCCGAAGAATTCCGCGATGAGTTTGACCGGACCAACATATTAAATGTATTAGAAAACGAAATCTTGCCCATTTATTATGAGGAACCCGGCAGGTGGCTCACCATCGTAAAGAACGGTATGAACGAAATAGTCTCCTATTTCGATTCCGATAGAATGGCAAGAGAGTACTATGAAAAAATGTATGGGGCAACGGTGGAGATTCCTAAAATGCAGAAAGTGTAATTGGAACGCCGGCCGGCCTAATTATAAGGCCAGCATCCTCCTATTTTTCTTCCGGCGGGGCCGCAGTGAGTAATCCCCGTTCATTGAGGAAGAAAAACCAGCGAATAAGCTTTTTGATATCGCTGACATGTACTTGGTCGCGGTCGTAGTTGGGGAGTATTTTTGAAAAATATGCCCGCAATTCGTCTGGTTTGGATTTGGCTGCCACTACAGGCGTTTCATCCAATTTATCGAGCATCGCCTGGAGCACTACTTTTAGCTCTACGGCGTCGTTGTCATCAGTATAAATCGATATGCTTTCCAATGGGGAGAATTGGTGTTTGCGGACGGAGGCGAAACGCACCTTGCCAGTGTCTAAATCTTCTACCATCATTCCGTTATCTCGGGAAGCGGCGATTCGCTGAATGCCGGTCATGCCTGTAACTACTACGAGATCCTTTATATTCATTGTGTAGAGAGTGAAAAATTGAATAATGACAAATTGATGAAATAGAAGAGAAAAAATACAACGACTTTTCCGTTCGAATTTCATTAAATCTAAAGCCCGGTAAAGGTATAAAAAAACAAACTGCGGTATTATGTTGCACTTCTTTTTCAAATCGATTCACATCATAGGATTTGTGGCCTGGTTCGCCGGGCTTTTCTATCTTGTAAGAATGTTCGTTTACCACGTAGAGGCGCAGGAAAAAGATGAACCCGAACGCAGTATCCTCACCAGACAGTTCAACCTCATGGAATGGCGCGTATATCGAATAATATGCAACCCGGCCATCGTCATCACATGGCTTTTTGGCAGTGGAATGATTTACATTTATGGCCTCGAATGGCTGTACATGAGTTGGTGGATGGAAGTAAAATTAGTGCTCTTGGTGTTGCTCACCGTCTATCATTTTTATTGTAGAAATATCATTGTGAAATTAGAAAAAGGCGAAAGCCCCTACACCTCATTTCAGTACAGGCTGCTCAACGAAGTACCCACCGTGGCATTAATATCCATCGTCTTGCTGGCCGTTTTCAAAAACGGATTGAATATTTGGTACGCCCTTTTGGGCATGGTGGGTTTTATAGGTTTGCTCTTCCTCGGAGCTAAACTTTATAAACAGGCCCGCATGAAAAATGATGGAAAGGCATGATATTTACAGGCATTGGGGAATGCCGGTTCTCCTTACAAAAATTTTCGAATGAACAGATTCTTTAAAATCAGCGTGCTATTCTTATTACCCGCGTTTGTCATGGGACAGGTAAAGAATGAAACGAGCGGCCAATCGCACATTTCCTATTTTTCGGAAACCTCCCGTCCGGCATCTGAAATAAAGTCCACTTTCCCCTACGATATATCTTTGACCAACGCAGATGGAGATGCACTCAACTCTGCCAGCGTTTTTACCCAAAATGGTAAACCCACAGTGTTGTTGTTTTGGCTGACCACCTGCGTACCATGCCGGTATGAGTTGGCGGCTGTGGCCAAAAAATACAAAGATTGGCAGAAAGAGTTGCCGTTCAACCTGTACGCCATCTCTGTGGATTTCCCAAAAAACTACAGCAACTTCAAGAAAAGAGTGCATGACAGTGCATGGCCATTTCCGGCGTTCCACGATACCAACCGGGAATTTCGCCTCATCATGCCGGGAGAATTGAATGGCCTGCCCCAATCATTTGTTTTGGATAAAGACGGCAACATCGTGCGCCATAAGCGAAAGTATTACACTGGCGAAGAAGACGAATTATTCGAGTTTATCAAAACGCTGGAATAGAAAGCCGTATGCTTTACATCCTTTCCTGTAAGAATCGGTCGATTTCCTCCATAGTTGCATCGACGCTTACAATCTGCCCTTTTTCATCGATCAAAAATTTGGTGGGGACTTGCTTTACACCGTATTCATTTGCTATTGGTGAGTCGAAAAATTTGAAACTGCTGACGGGGTCCAACAATTGGTAAGGCCAGTTTAGCCCCAGCCGTTCAACGGTTTTGGCCCAGCGGACCTTGTCTTTGTCGATGGCTACACTGACGATGGTAAACCCGGAGGCATTCTTGAAAGATTGACCATTGTACTTGTTGTAAATCGATACTAAAGCCGGGCTCTCACGGATGCAGGGGCCGCACCAGCTGCCCCAAAAGTCGAGCAAAACGTATTGGCCCTGCAATTGTGACAGATTGAAAGCTTTCCCATCGGGCAGCATGCTGATAAAGTCGGGGGCTTTTTCTCCATGCTCATAATCCGGCTGCATGTAAAAATGTTTAATGACGGAGAATATGCCTACCACTACCACAAACCCAATGAGAACAGTTATAAAATTCGGTTTCTTCATTTTTGAAAAAATTTTTTAATGGCCTGAGAACATTCCATCGCCGCATTAGTTTGCCTGTTGAAATACTATCGGGCGCAATTTATGCATCAATGTTGGATTCAGGACAGAGCTGACCGGGGTCATGGTGTTTTTGCCCCAATGTTTGGGCAGAGTTTGCACTTTGCCAGTTGAGAGACAATCATTTCCGCTAATATTTTCGAACTTGCAGCGCGTTTACCTACTTATTTCAAATATTATTTATCATGAATAAGATTACTCGAATTATCGCGATCTTCCTTCTGTCATTTTCTTCAGTTTTCGGACAAGGCACTGAAGCAACACTTCTTGGCAACTGGCACGACGACAACATCGTAATAGTGCCTTGGCTCGATGGCCGCTACAATGAAACCTGGGGCATTGCCGGAGGAGGTCACGAATACGGTATCATCGGTTCTACATCGGGAATCCATTTCATCGATGTGACAGACCCTACTGATCCACAAGAAGCTTTTTTGATACCGGGATCAACCACTGGTTCCGGCCTCGTTCACCGCGATTTCAAAGATTACAATGGCTATCTTTATGCCGTTCAGGACGAAGGCTTTTCCACCGCAACATTGCAAATCATAGATCTTCAGGATTTGCCAAATTCAGTTACGCAGGTTTACAGTTCCAATGAGTTTGTGCAAACCTCCCACGACCTGTACATCGACACTTCGCAGGCCCGGTTATATTTGCTGGGCGCCAGTAGTCAAACAAAAGTGCTCGACATTTCCAACCCGACACAACCGGTTTTACTCGCCACCTATCCCAATTCAACGCTGAATCTGCCGTACACACACGATGCGTTTATAAAAGACAACATCGGATTTATGAACTGTGGCAACAGCGGCCTGTACGTTGTGGATTTCACCGACCCGGCGGCCCCGGTTTTACTCGGAACTATGACGGACTACCCCGGTGCCGGATACGACCACTCGGGCTGGCTCACCGAAGACCCCAACTATTATATCCTGTGTGATGAAACCCACGGCAGCCCCATCAAGGTAGTAGATGTCAGTGATTTTGGAAATATGCATGTAGTGGCCTCAATGGATGCTGCATCGTCCACCACCGAAATCCCGCATAATGTGATAGTGCGCGGCAATTTGGTTTATGCCTCCTATTATTACGACGGCCTTCAGGTGTTTGATATTACCAACCCCCTCGACCCACAGCGGGTTGCTTATTACGATACGTATCCTGGCCCTGATGAAGCTTTTTATGCCGGGGCATGGGGCATTAATCCCAATTTGCCCTCCGGCAATATTCTCATTTCTGACATTCAGTCGGGGCTCTGGGTATTCGGGGCTTTAACACAGCCTCTTGATTTAACGATTGTGCCCGGTAATACTGAGTTTAATACCTGCATAGGGGACACAATTTCATTCGAACTTACAGTTGGGAGTGATTTTGCTAGCAGTGGCGCGACACTGGACATACCGGACTTGCCTTCCCCGGCTTCCGTGATATATAGTGCCAACCCAGCCATGCCCGGGTCAACGATTACTATTGCAATTACAAACTACCCATCCACCTTTGGGGCGGTAGATGAAATGATAATCACGGCTTCCGACGATGTGAATAATAGCTCCGCTTCGTTGCTTTTAACCGTTGCTGGCCAACCGGAAGCTGTCGCGCTTACAGCTCCACCCACCAACGCTATTGAAATAGCGCTAAAACCTGATTTTGTATGGGGACCTGCACCTGATGCAACGAGCTACAAATTGGAAGTGTCGACCGATGCTGCTGATTTCGAAGGCAACATCGTTTACAACGCTTCCACGACGAATACCTCATTTACGGCTACTGTTCAATTGGCCGAAGGCACTGTTTATTACTGGCGTGTGAAGGCCCGCAACGAATGTTTCAACACCTATTCTGCCGTACAATCCTTCACCACCGAAGGAGTGAATGCCGCTGGAGAATTGGTCAGCAACAAGCTTTCCATTTACCCAAATCCGGCCAATGGTATTTTATCCGTGGAGTTTGAACAACCGCTGGCGGACAGCTTCCAAGTGCAGTTATTTTCACTCACGGGACATGCGCTATTACATCAAAATATCTCCACTGGTGGAAATCACATTTCATTGGATATGACAGCCATCCCGGCAGGCATTTACCTGCTGAAACTCTCATCGGCGGAAAATATGCTGATTCGGAAAATCGCCATCCAGCGATAAAAGTTTCAGGTTTTTTTCCTTTGGGGCTGGTTTCGGGTTTCAGGGCAACTGAAACCCGAAACTTCTATCCTCTTCTTATCTTTGGGCGCCTTTTCACTTTTCATCAAACAGCACTATGTTAGATTACAAGAATCCTGGCCTCGTCATTGAGTCCGCACAGGTGGAGCCGGGGAACATCACCTGGCGAAGCCCGTCCAATCTGGCCATCCTGAAATACTGGGGAAAACATGGAGTGCAACTTCCGCACAACCCCTCGCTGAGTCTAACCCTGAGCAGTTCTTTTACCGACACCTTGCTCGAATATAAGGCAAAGGAAAGCGGCGATCGTGACATTTCACTGGAATTCTTTTTTCATGGGGAACCCAATGAGACTTTTAAAGAGCGGGTATTGGATTATATCGAAAGTGTGGCGGATATTTTCCCGTTTCTGCGTCAGCTGGACCTGACCATTCGAACAGGCAATTCCTTTCCCCATTCGTCGGGCATCGCTTCCAGTGCCTCTGCGATGAGCGCGTTGGCACTATGCCTTTGCTCGCTGGAAGAGGAGCTTTTCGAGACCCTCAGCGATGATGCCGAATTTGACAAAAAGGCCTCCTATGTGTCCCGGCTCGGCTCCGGCAGCGCCTGTCGCTCCATTTATCCGGTGGTTTCGCTTTGGGGACAAACGGGAGAAGTGGAAGGTTCGTCAGATGAATTTGCCATACCGATGGCTGAACGGGTTCACGAGATGTTCAAGGATTACCACGATGACATTCTAATTGCCAATGCGGCCACCAAAAAAGTGAGCAGCCGTGCCGGGCATGGCTTGATGGAGGGTCATCCCTTCGCCAATGCCCGGTATGCCGATGCTAAACGCAAACTCCACTTCCTGTTAGATGCTATGGAAAATGGCGATTTGGAGGCCTTCGGCAAAATAGCAGAAACCGAAGCCCTCACTTTGCACGGCCTTATGATGAGCAGTAATCCGTCTTATTTGTTATTGAAACCCTCCACACTCGAAATGATGGAACGGGTACGCCTTTACCGGGAGGAAACGAAACACCCCGTTTATTTCAGCCTCGATGCCGGACCCAATCTGCATGTACTCTATCCCGGCGACATCGTCCACGATGTGCGGCCATTTATCGAAGAGCAGTTGGAGCCGTTTTGCGAGGACAAAAAGTGGCTGCAGGACTGGGTAGGAGAAGGACCGGTGCAGGTATAAATTTGGCGTATTGGCGCTTTAGCGCTTTAGGACCCAATACGCTAATACACTAACAAGCTAATACGCCAACACGCCACATTATGAGAGACTTCAGGAGGTTGGAAATTTGGAAAGAAGGGATAGAATTGACGGTTAAAATCTATCGCATCACTAACAGCTTTCCATCGAATGAAAAATTTGGATTGGTTAGTCAAATGACAAGAGCAGCAGTTTCTATTCCATCCAATATTGCGGAAGGTTGTAAAGGCTCGAATAAAGAACTTTCGAGAGCTTTGGAAATTACTCTCGGCTCGGCTTTTGAACTGGAAACGCAACTTTGCATAGCTGAAAAAATCGGATTGATTTCAAAGGAAAAATATACCGTTTTGCTCGATGCCCTAAATTCTCTTCAACGTCGAGTCAATGCTTTCAGAAACACACTGAAATAGGGTGTTGGCGCATTGGCGCTTAAGCGCTTTTGGACCCAACACGCCAACAACCCAATACGCTAACACGTTAAAAACCCAACACACCGACGCGCCATGAAAATCGACATGCACACCCACATTATGCCCGCCACGCTGCCCCGCTGGGCAGATAAGTTCGGCTACGGCGATTTTATTCATTTGGAGCACAACGAGCCGGGATTTGCCGACATGATGAAGGGGAATAAATTCTTCCGCCGGGTGGCACAGAATTGTTGGGATGCGGAAATGCGCATCCCCGAATACGCCAGCCACGGCACGCAGGTGCAGGTTGTCTGCACCATCCCCGTTCTGTTCAGTTATTGGGCAAAGCCCAAACACACCCTCGAAATATCAGAGTACCTGAACGACGGCGTGGCGCAGATAGTCCACGACTTCCCGAAAAACTACATCGGCCTCGGTACCGTGCCGATGCAGGACACAGACCTTGCCGTCAGGGAATTGCAACGCTGCAAGGACATCGGTCTCGCTGGTATCCAGATTGGCTCCAACATCAATGACCTAAACCTTAACGAGCCCCAGTTTTTTCCCTTTTTCGAGGCCTGTCAGGAGCTGGGCATGGCAGTATTCGTGCATCCCTGGAACATGATGGGATTCAACAGTATGAAAAAATACTGGCTGCCGTGGCTCGTGGGCATGCCGGCTGAAACGAGCCGCGCCATCTGTTCGATGATTTTCGGAGGTGTGTTTGAAAAACTACCGGGGCTGCGCTGTTGCTTCGCCCATGCAGGAGGCTCCTTTCTCCCCACCATCGGGCGCGTGGAGCACGGCTATAACTGCCGCCCCGACCTCGTCGCTGTCGACAACCCGGTGAACCCCCGCAACTACCTCGGAAAATTCTGGGTGGACTGCATCACCCACGATATCACCATGCTGAAATACATCCTCGACACCGTGGGCACCGATAAGGTGACCCTCGGCTCGGACTATCCCTTCCCACTCGGAGATCTGACTATCGGGGAATTCATCGAAAATTCTGATTTGCCGGAGGCAACAGTGGATAAGATTTTTTATAAAAATACGCTGGAATGGCTCGGATTGGAAAAGAGCCAATTCCAATAAGGTGATTTTTTGCCCCGCATTATCTTCGAAATTGCTGCCTGAATACACCGGAAAATGATTCCCCAGCGCTCATCTCATTGAGCCGTACCTTTCCCACCGCTGCCTCATGGCCTCATACAGCATGATGCCCGCCGCTACTGACACGTTGAAAGAATCCGTTTCACCTTTTTGCGGGATAACAAAGCGTTCCGTCACTCTTGACAGAATGGCCGGTTGAATGCCTTCGTCCTCTGAGCCAAGTACGAGTGCGGCGGGAACTTTCAAGTCCAAATCGAAGAGCGGTTTTTCAGCTTTCAAGTCGCTGCCAAAGACCTGGATGCCGGAGGCTTGGAGGTACCCGACCGCCGTGACGAGACTGTTTTCCCGGCAAACCTGAAGGCGCGTGAGGGCGCCTGCCGAGGTCTTGATGGCATCTGCATTGATGAGGGCACTACCGGTTCTTGGCACCACGAGGGCATGCACCCCGCAAATTTCCGCAGAGCGGGCTATGGCGCCGAAGTTGCGCACGTCGGTCACTCCGTCGAGGAGCAGGATGAGTGGAGCTTCGCCCTTTTCATACACATGTGGCACCACATCTTCCAGCCGGTAATAGGTGAGCAATGCGGTGTATCCCGCAATGCCCTGATGGTTGCCGCCAGTCATGCGGTGGAGGCGCTCTTTGGGCACGTATTGCAGGGGGATGTCATGCTCACGGCAAAGCTGGCGGATTTCTTTTTCAAAATCTCCGCGGGTGCCTTGTTGAAGATAAAGCCGGTCGAAAGCTGTTCCCGTCCGGATGGCATCTACCACGGGGTGGCGGCCAAAGATGAGGTTGTTTTTAGTATTCATTAAAAAATGGACTTCTATTCTTTCGGGAAGAGTTTTTGCTTATTCAATTGCAAATTATACAACAAACATCCCGAAAGTTTTTTATAATAGATACGCTCCATAATATCTTTACTTTACCTGAACGGCATCTTCCCCTTACCCAACATCATTCATTCACTGTACAAATACCCGGTATGAAGAGACTATCCATCTCCGTCATTTTTTTATTTACCATTATTACTGCTTTCGGCCAAAACGTAGAATTGTGGCAGGATGCCGGTGAAAATTCTTTTGCAAAAAGCGGGAACCAGCGCCTCATAGTGCCTGAAAAATACCGCACACTCGCACTCGATTTCGATGCTTTGCAAAAAGTAGTGGCCAAAGCCCCCATGCGTTTTTCTGATGGGGCTAAAACCGCTGCCCCCGTACTGCCGATCCCGTTGCCGGCCGGCAATATTCAAAATTTTCACGTAGTGGAATCCCCCGTCATGGCGCCCGAACTGGCGGCAAAATACCCCTACATCAGCTCTTACTCGGGTTGGAGCGAGGAAGACCCCACGGCCTATCTGCGTTGCGGCGTCACCCAAAACGGCTTTCACGCAGTGGTGTTTTCTGCGCGCCACAGCACCGTGTATATCGATGCTTACGCAAAAGGCGATACGGAGCACTACATCAGCTATTTCAAAAAAGATTTTAAAAAAGACGACCCTTTTACCTGCCTGACAGAAACTCTTAAAAAAAGTAAATCGCCTTCGACTGAGAACAGTCCAATCGAAAAAATTGCCGGCGATTGCCAGTTCCGCACCTATGCCCTCGCACTTGC